>NZ_QYZY01000017.1:0-2521 GCF_003838035.1 Desulfonatronospira sp. MSAO_Bac3
AGCGTGAGACAGCTGCAGCAGAAAATGAATGGCATCAGAGCTGGAAACCGGCGCAGCCAGTGCGCAGAGATGCAGGATTTTGCGCTCGACAGGGCTTAATTCTTCAATCTTTGAAATTAACTTGTCCATAATTGTATACACATTTTTATTGTTGCCTGGTTTTTTTACTATTCAGCACGCCTTGTAGTCCACCCTCATTTTTAACATCGTAACCATTCAAGGGGCACTCATTTGTATTTCCTGGCACAGGATCTGGGGCACCCTGAATGGTTACTTAACATCGAATCTCCTTGAACATGATCTATTTTAACCTGATTCTTCTCCGGCATCAAATGCCAAATTTCCAGGTCAATATTCAAAAAAGCAGCCGACCCCGGACATTCCCGCAAATAACTTGCTCTCCAGCTCACCAGCATACGCGCTTAGCACAAATTTCAAACAAACATGCAGGTAACTTTATCTGACGCCCCGCCCAGCTGGATTACGAGCACGGTGTAAACTCCCCTCCTTAGCCAAGGAGGGGTCGGGGGTGGTTGTATGAGCTCCCTTCATTATCTCTCCCCTCCTTAGCCAAGGAGGGGTCGGGGGTGGTTGTATGAGCTCCCTTCATTATTCGGATGTTGCCCCGCAGGGACCTCTTTTTCCGCGCAGGATCGAGGAAAAAGCCTGATATCAATTTATCAGCGCAACAAGCCTGCAACCACTCCTCCACTCCTCAAAAACATTGAAAGAACAATTTTTTTTGATTATCTTGCAACCCAACAGCGAATTAAATAAGTATGTTATTAACGGAGGTCAGGCTATAAAATGATATGGACGGTTTGGGAAAAAGTCAGAGGTGCCTGCCCGGCAAGGTACGTTGTCGGACTGATCCTGACGGTTGCTTTGCTGGCCGGTTGCGGCAGCAGATACCCCCTGGACATACCAGAAGAACAGTGGGAAGCCATGACCCCTCAGGAACAGCTTGAGGCCAGAGAAGAACAGGCAAAGCTTGACAGGGCCGCTGAAGAACGCAGGGCTGCCGAGGCCAGGGCCAGAGAAGCCGAGGCCAAAAAGTGGCTCAAAGACCTGGAAGCCAGCAGAGAAGATGCCCGATACGGAGAAAGGCTGCAGTGCGTATTGTCCCCGGCCCAGGCCTATATTGGGCGCAGCTGGAGAGAAATCGAGCCCCTGGCTCTGGATGTGGTCAAGGGCATGGTTTTAAATCTTGATCTAAAAGAGGCTGACGACGGCGTCTTTCGTTACAGCACAGAGGCTTATGCCGGGTTTGACGGACAGACCCTGAGCATTTGCCCTGAAGAGGATTATGTGCAGAAAAATGACCCAAAGTGCGCCAGAGTACTGGCAACCTTTGAGCAGTACAGGAAAGGCGTTGAAACCACCATCAAGGCATCGGATTTTCTAAGGGGCAAAATAGTTTGCGACCTGGTACCCGGCGAAGGTATGCCCAAACGCCTTATCCTGGAAAAATAACAACCTCCGGGCCTTTTTTTGCCAGACCATAATAAAACCAGCAGGCTTGAGCAATGAGACTGTTTGCCTGTCCATGAATAAAATTGCCGCCCTAAATGTGGTTTTTTACTCCAAAAAGGTTTGACGCAAAATGGGTAAAAAATCACATCCGCCTCTGGTGGGGGCTGAGGCTCGGTGGCTGGAGAAGGATTTTGGAATCGAGGTCTGCAGTTCTGCTGAAGATGTGACTTTGCATAGGCGCTTGGCCGAAATTTCAAACCAACATGTTGGCAACTTTATCTGACATCCTGACCCGCTGGATAAGTGCACGGTGTAAACTCCCCTCCCATGGAAGAAAGTATGGGGGTATGAGGGTATCCATGTGTGGGTGTAAAGATGTTTTGACTACCATACGCCCTTACTCCCATACTTCTTAAGGCCGGGGGTGGTTGTAACCAATCCCTTCATTATCTCTCCCCTCCTTAGCCAAGGAGGGGCCGGGGGTGGTTATAACCAATCCCTTCATTATCTCTCCCCGCCTTAGCCAAGGAGGGGCCGGGGGTGGTTATAACCAATCCCTTCACTATCTCTCCCCGCCTTAGCCAAGGAGGGGCCGGGGGTGGTTGTAACCAATCCCTTCATTATCTCTCCCCGCCTTAGCCAAGGAGGGGCCGGGGGTGGTTGTAACCAATCCCTTCATTTTTCTGATGGTGCCCCGAAGAAGCCTCTTTTTCCGCGCAGGCTCGCGAAAAAAGCCTAAAATGCTTAAAAATAACTTCAAAACAACAAGATCAGCGCTATGAAAAAATATCTCTTGTTAACATTCATCCCGGTCATTTTATTCATGACCGGTTTGTCCCAGGCCAGCTACCGTATCGAGCTTGAAAGCGGAAAAAGTGTCATTACCCGCCATTACTGGGAAGAGGACGGCTGGATCATGTTCTACCAGTATGACGGGGTGGTGGGGTATCAGGCCAGTGAAGATACTGCTGTACTAAATAATTTTTTTCGCTAAAAAGCATGAAGTGTGCAAATGGTATTATAAAACTCACACCGCATTCATCTTATA
>NZ_QYZY01000184.1:0-3187 GCF_003838035.1 Desulfonatronospira sp. MSAO_Bac3
CCAGAAACCATACACCTTCGCCTTCAGATACTTCCATGGGCACAGAGTCCCTTGAGGGAGGCTCAGAGCTGCGGGCTTCGGGGTCCTGCACTGTACCTGTAGTCTGATCTATCCAGTGCGTGTAGGTGCTCACCCTTGTGGATACGCCTATGTCCCCGGATGTATAGCTGTGCACTCCTGCAAGCTTGGAATCAATAAACATCCCCCCGCCGGAATCCCCGCCAGCAATCATATCCCCGGTATCCCTCTTAAATGCCAGTTGATGGTACACGCTGCCGTGAGTCACATATTCACCGGCTAACCCGGCAACAGTGTTACTGCCGCTCCAGAAAGAGCTCCCGCCGTATCCGGTAAGATCCACCTGCTGCCCTGCTTCATCATGCTCCCGGTACAGCTCATATCTCTGTGCATCCCGGGGAGCAGCCCTGTCCAGCACAAACAGACCTATATCGTGATACATCCCGGAATCGGTTATTGCGTAACCCGGATGCTTGCCATAACCGATAATCTCCCGAGTGTCAGTGCCAAAATCCACACTGCCGCCGGAGAGGTGAAAGTCTTCAACCACATGCCCGGCTGTGATAATAAATATCCCGGACTCGTGCAGAACAGAGGAGCCCTGCTTGTATCCATCGCTTACTTTGGCAACTCCGCTCCAGGCCTCATGACTGGTCAAGGTGGTGTCGAATTTTTTCATCTCTTATCCTGGAATCAACAAAATACACACCTGTTCAGTTTACAGGCTCAAATATCCGGTTGATCTCCCCTTCGTGTCTGCGGACTGTCTCAATATCCTCGGCGGGAACGTCTTGAATCCTTTCAAAAAGATCCAGCTGCTCCTGGATATGGCGGGTTATTTGTTCCTTCTGCTCTTCCGGCAGGGGGCTTTGCCTGATCTCCTCCAGGGCCTGCTTCATTTCAGCGGTGGGGTCCTCATCCTGCATTTCCATCCCCAGAAACGCCCTGAAAATATGGTCACCAGTTAGAGCCCACTCTTGTGCATCGGAAAAACCGTGATCCACAGCTATCTGCTGCAGACGATCATAGGCTTCATGCCCCCTGACCTCTTCCAGGGAGGCAGAAAAAGGGCTTTCAGGCACAAATTCACCATCGGGCTGTTCAATATCTTCAAATTCATGCTCCAGGCTCTGCACATCGCTCCAGCTATCCACGAACCTCTCCACCCTGTCATCTGTGAGCTCAAAAGCATTAGCCGGCTGCAGAAGCAGCAAAACAAGCGCGATTGAAAGCAAAAACTTCTTTATCATAGTCACTCCTGAAATCTGTTTAACGGATAAATAGTCAGTTCCCCGGGGCCTGCCTGAATCTACTGTTGAGTCTGCTGAGCTTCCCTGGCCTCTTTCAACCTGCTCTCCAGCTCCTTAAGACTGTTTGCCAAACCGTTCAGGAAGTTACTGGCTTGAGACGCTGGAATAATCATGGTTCCGGCCTCTACTGTGGAATCGTCTGCTCCACTCTGGGTCAGCATAATCCTCAGGTTTCCATTACTCAAAGTCACTTTCGAAATACCGTCCGCAAATACGTGCATCTTAACTCTCCTTATTCCCCAAGTTTGTACTTATAAAATCCGCCTGCTCCGAAAGCTCTATTGAGACAGGGGCATGCATATTATCCAGACATACCTGCACCCCTTCCTGGCGGACCATCTCCATAGCCGGAACCAGATCTGTTCTGTCGGTGATCAGAACAAACATATCCCCGGCTTTTCTGGCTGCAAGGGTGATCATATCCAGGGCCATCTTTACGCTTATCTGGGTAGTCTCGCTTCCCGGTCGGATATCGCTGTCTGACAGGTCATCCACAGTTATCTCCTTCTTCAAAAGCGGAGACACCTTGGAGCCGACAACATTCCAGTCCCTGCCGTTCCACTCCATGCTTCCAAGCCTCAAACAGAAATTTGGTGCATGGCGCAGGCCCTCGAACAGCTGGTGTCTTAGCCTTGCACTCTCCAGCCTGGAAAAGTCTATCTCCTTACCATTCAAGGGAGATGTTCCCCTGGCCTGCAAGGGCTTACAGTCATAATAATAAATACGCACCAGGTAGTCGTTTGGTCTCAGGTGCTTCTGGCAGTATTCCCGGATCTCTCTTGGCTTGTACAGAAAGTGGTTTCTCTCCAGCACCCGGCGGCGCATGAACATGCCGTCTGTGAAAATGATTACTTTGCGTGTCATATTTTTATCTTCTCAAAATCCAGTTCTTCCATACTCTCCCAATCCGGCTCCTTATCCTGTTCAGCCAGTTTCTTAAGCCTTGCCATCTGAGTCAAGGAATAAAGCTGCCCGTACATAACCTTCAATCCGCCGGTATCCCTGAGCTTCACAAAGGCTTCTCCACTCAGGTCTTTCAACTTGGCTTCGCTCACTTTATACAGGCCACCGTACCCTTCCCAGGGCTCGATCACACCAAACTCAGCAAGCGCAGCACAGGCCCTGTCAGTTATAGCCCTCTCCCTGGCAATCTTTTCCAGAAAGTCTATTATCTGCTGCATCTTCTGGGTGGGCTTACCCTCTTCTCCGAACATTTGCTCACCATCTGGGCCATCCGTAATCAGATCAGAATTCTCGTCTACGCAGACTACTTGTTTTCCTTCCTGAGATTCCGCTAGGTAAAAGGGATGGCCTCTCAGATATGCCGGGATATAGCTGGTCTGCCACTTGCCTTCCTGGGTGACAAACAGGTTCTGTTCTGGTTTTAAGCCCATCACAGCACTCAGTACGTACTTGTTCCTGGAATAGGTAAAGGCTATTGGAAATGCCGGTACTGCTCTGGGTAATTCAGAGATAACCATGGGAACAGTGGTGCGGGTTTTGGCGTGTTGGTAGTTCTTTGCCGGATGGAAACTTTTGCCAGCGTGTGTTGTTTTGGATAAGGGTTGCATTTGGGTTTTGTAAATGAAAAACCCCGCCCTGGCAAGTTGCCGGAGGGCGGGGTATTAATCTTAAATGACGTAACCTGCCTACTTAAAAACCCACTCAGGTTCAGGGACTTCCACTTTTTCCATCTCAAAACCTGGCTCGAAAGGGACCTCTGTTTCCAGCATGTCCCTTGCCCCTTCTCTCAAGGACTCAAGCAATTCTTCCCTGGTTCTCTCTTGAGCGTTTACGCCAGGCAGATCAACCAGCCAACCTATCCACCAGTCATCGGTCCTCTTTATTACTGCTCTGTA
>NZ_QYZY01000185.1:0-34792 GCF_003838035.1 Desulfonatronospira sp. MSAO_Bac3
AGTGCTATCCCATAGTGGAAAAATGCAACGGCTGCGACCGCATTCATGAATTCGGGGGGCAGACTTACTGCAAAAGCTACCCTGAACCGGCCATGAAGTGGGAACACAATGCCTGCAATTTTGCCACCCATGTGCAGGCCACCTTTGACAAAAGCGGCCAGGTCAAGATCAACCCCATCAAGGCTTCCAAGCGCGCCGCCAAAAAGAGATAACAATTACTTGTGCATACGCCGGGCAAGATTTCCGGCGTATACACCATCCTTTGAAGTCAGGTCATGCAACAAATTATACAATATCTGGATAAACAAGCGGATGAAGTGGTGCAGCTGCAGTCCAGCTTAGTTTCCATTCCTGCTCTCGGGCCGTCCAATGAAGGCCGAGGCGAAAAGGAAAAAGCTGATTTTGTGCACAAGTATCTGCGTGCCTGCGGATTTGAGGAAATAATTGAAATCAATGCACCGGATCAGCGGGTGGAATGCGGGTACAGGCCCAATCTGGCTGCCTGGATCCGTGGCCGGGATGCAGGCAGAACTCTGTGGATCATCAGTCACCTGGATATCGTCCCGCCGGGGGATCTGTCTCTATGGAAAAGCGATCCCTACTCCCTGGAAGTAGATGTAGATACGCTCATTGGCCGGGGAGTGGAGGACAACCACCAGAGCATAGTATCATCTGTACTTGCGGCCAGGGCTTTTATGGAGCAGGGTGTAAAGCCGGATATAAATCTGGGTCTTCTTTTCGTGGCCGACGAGGAAACCGGGAATGACTACGGCCTGCCTTATGTGCTGGATAATCGAAAAGATCTTTTTGAAAAAGATGATCTTTTCCTGGTTCCTGACTTCGGCACCAGCGATTCCACCATGATGGAAGTGGCTGAAAAAAGCATGCTCTGGCTCAAGGTATCTGTTAAGGGCAGACAATGCCATGCCTCGACCCCGGAAAAAGGGATAAATTCTCTTGCAGCTTCTGCTGCCTTCATACTCCAGCTGGAAAGACTGCATGAAATTTTTCCCGGCCGGAACGATCTTTTCAGTCCGGCAGGCTCCACTTTCTGTCCTACCAAAAAAGAAGCCAACGTGCCCAACATCAATACCATCCCGGGACTGGATGTCTTTTATCTGGACTGCCGCATACTGGCTGAATACTCAATCCAGGACGTAATCAACGAAGCCAGGAACCTGGGCTCGGATATAGAGAAGAAATACGGGGTGCATATTGATTACGAGGTTGTTTATCAGCAGCAGGCAGCCCCGCATACCGACCCTGCCAGTGAAGTTGTCCAAAGGCTTGCCCGCGGTATCGAGAAAGTTTACCAGGTAAAGCCAGAGCCCCGGGGAGTGGGCGGGGGCACCGTGGCTGCTTTTCTCCGGCACAGGGGATACAGTGCCGTGGTATGGGCCACCCTTACAGGCACGGCGCACCAGCCCAACGAACGTTCCAGCATCGCCAGCACCCTGAAGGATGCCCAGGTCATGGCCCTCATGGCTATAAATGATGAAACGGGCTGAACTACTGGCTGCAATTATATCAAAACCCAGGATGACACATTCAGCCATCAACCGCCAGGAATGATAAAAGAACTCCCCGAGATTTTCGACCTGATTATTGTCGGGGCCGGGCATGCAGGCTGTGAAGCCGCTCATGCCGCTTCAAAGCTTGGCCTTGCAACCCTTGTTCTGACCAACAACATAGACCGTATCGGACACCTTTCCTGCAATCCAGCCATCGGAGGCCTGGCCAAGGGTCACATGGTCAAGGAGATTGACGCCCTTGGAGGAATCATGGGGCTGTGGGCCGATGAATCGGGTATTCAATTCAGGCGGCTCAACACCCGTAAAGGACCTGCCGTGCAGGCCACCCGGGCCCAGATGGATCGCAGCAGGTATCTCTTCAGTGCGCAAAGCACCCTGTTCTCTCTTGATCACCTGTATATCATGGAGGCTTTTGCCGAGGACCTGCTGGTAACCAGCGGCCGTATCCGTGGAGTGCGCACCGCCTTTGGTGAAGATTTTTATGCACCGGCTGTTCTGCTCACCACGGGAACATTTCTGCAGGGCCAGATCCATGTGGGGCTTAGGAGCAGTTCCGGCGGGAGACTGGGTGATCCGGCATCCGCCGGTCTTTCCCACAGCCTGCGCAAACTCGGCCTGGATCTTGGACGGCTTAAAACCGGCACAGTCCCCAGGCTGTTGAAGGAAAGCATTGATTTTTCCGTCATGCAGGAGCAGCACGGAGACGATCCTCCTCCCAGGTTCAGTTTCCGGGGGGCCCCCAGAACCCTCAGGCAGATTCCCTGCCATATCACCTATACCAGCAGCAGCACCCATGAGTGCATAAACGCCGGCCTGGACCGTTCTCCCATGTACCAGGGCCTAATTCACGGCACCGGAGCCAGGTATTGTCCCTCCATAGAGGACAAGGTGGCCAGGTTTCCAGAAAAAGAGCGTCACCAGATCTTTGTGGAGCCCGAGGGTCTGGACAGCCATGAAGTTTATCCCAACGGTATTTCCACAAGTCTTCCCCTGGATGTGCAGAAAAAGATGCTTCAGACCATTCCCGGCCTGGAAAAAGCCATTATTGTCCGCCCAGGCTACGCCATTGAATACGACTATATTCATCCAACACAGCTGACGCCGCACCTCGAGACCAGGGCGGTGCAGGGGCTTTACTCTGCAGGACAGATAAACGGCACCTCAGGGTATGAAGAGGCTGCAGCCCAGGGACTATGGGCAGCGTTGAATATTTATGCCCGCAGTCACGGCACGGATTTCATTCTCAAAAGGGACCAGGCATACATGGCCGTACTTGTGGATGACCTGATAACCAGGGGTACCAGCGAGCCCTACCGCATGTTTACCTCCAGGGCGGAGTACAGGCTGCTTTTAAGAGAGGACAATGCGGATGAAAGACTTACACCCCTGGGCAGGGAGCTGGGCTTGGTGGACGATGCGTACTGGAAAATTTTCACGGCCAGGCAGCAGCAGATGCAAAGCCTCAAGGAGGCTTTGCGGTCGATGGTTATCCGTCCGGATCAATCCACCGTCAAAATTCTGGAACAGATCGGAGCCCATCCTCCCAAAAGATCGGCCTCCCTGGCTGATATCCTGAAGCAGCCAAGTATCAGTATCAGGGAGCTAAAGCCCCTCTGGTCCGGGTTGGATGATTACGAAGATGCTATTCTGGAGCGGGTACAGACAGATATAAAGTTTGAAGGTTATATCAGCCGCCAGCGGGAAATGGCCGAACGTATCAGGCATCTGGAGGATACCGGGCTGCCCCGTGACCTGGACTACACCCGGGTGTCCGGTCTATCCAGGGAGGCGGTGGAAAAACTGTCTGCCATCCGCCCTGAAACACTGGGTCAGGCAGGCCGTATTTCCGGCATAACTCCTGCAACACTTTCTGCATTGCAGATTTATCTTAAAATGGGTAAGAAAGATCCACAACAAGATAAGGACCATTGAAGTATTTCCTGGAAAAAGGCAGTCTATTGTGGAAAAAGATTGAATGCTGCCGGCTGCAAGCACTTGAATCTATCCCTAACCCCTGAAAGGTAGTGCTTTGTTCACCCTGTACCAGGCATTATTCAGCGCGCACATATATTTTGCGCAGTTCTGGCCCCAGATATCCGAGGGGTTTCATGACACTCCCATGCTCGGCACCGGTTTTATGGTGCTGGGAATCGTGCTGGGAATCGTGCTTTTTTTTATTCTGGGGTATCTGGCCTACTCCAGGCTTGGCTCCTCGACAGAGTCCCAGGAATCCAATCCCTTCACAGTATCCTCCCCTGAAAAAATACATGAAATTCTGGATAAAGCCTGGGCCCAGAACAGCCGTCTGGAGCTTTATTTCAGGACCCGCGGACAGCATTTGTCCTGTCTCATTCAGGACCTTTCCGGGGACAAGCTGGTTATAGAACCTCCGCAGCACATAAAGCTTAAAAAGAGCTGGCTGAACAGGAGTGTGATTGTTTTTTTCTCTGTTCGTATAGACAGGCAAAAAAGGGTTTATTATAAGTTTGAATCCAGCATAACCGGCTTCCCTGTAATAAACAGCGAGCCAGTGCTTCAACTTGCTGTACCCGGTGTGCTGAACATGGAGCAAAAAAGGGTGCACCTGCGCCTGGACCCTCCTCTGGCCTACGTCAAGTCCATGAGGGTCTGGCAGGTTCTGTACAACAGTGACGGTTCCCTGCCCCGGGATATCTCTTCAAAGGCGGAACCTCTGGCACAATACATTCCGGCTGAAAGCAAGCCGGTGTTGAGGCTTGCAGACCTGTCGGGTGGAGGGATCAGGATTAAAATAGCAAAAAGCCTCCTTGGATCCATGGAGGATTTTATAAAAGCAAATCCAAACCTGATAATTTTCCTTCAGCTCCGGGACAAACCTGACCAGGACAGCGAGGTACACAATTATTACTTAGTGGGCAGGATAAGGAATTATTTTACCGACCAGCATGGATACTATATTCTGGGCATGCAGTATGAATATTCTGCCCGTCTTGATCCTGACACCGGCGACATAGTCAGATGGGAAAAGGTGGACCCTGAAGAGGGAGTGGAGGACGTGGTCAACTGGGTGGTGCAGAAACACCTGCAGTTTTACCGTGAAAAAGGAGTCCCTGATTGACAGGTTGAAAAAAAGTCTGCATATGAACAGAATTTTATCCAGGGAGGAATGACTTGGAAGAGGCCTCAGAAAGTAAGCTGTGGAACATGATCCGCAGAATGTTCGGTACGCGTTGTGATGCCCCGCTGGAAGAAGTCATCCGGGAGGCCAGCGAAGAAGGGGAGATAAAAAATGAAGAAGTGCGCATGCTTCTTAATATACTGCGCCTTCATGAAAAGCAGGCCGTGGAAATCATGGTCCCCAGAACGGACCTGGTATGCGCCGAAGAAAACGACACCCTGAAGGATGTGGCGGAGTCCATATTGCAGTCCGGGCATTCCAGGCTGCCTGTATACCGGGAGAACAAGGACCATATCGTGGGTTTGATTCATGCCAAGGATCTGCTGCAGCATTTTTTTGAAAACAAAGACGTTTCCGTTAATTCTCTGATGCGCGAACCTCATTTTATGCCGGAAACCAAAAATGTCAGGCAGATCCTCATGGATTTCCAGAATCAGAAGATACACCTCGGTGTTGTACTGGATGAATACGGCGGCACTTCTGGTATCGTTACCCTGGAAGACGTACTCGAGGAGATAGTAGGAGAGATCGAAGACGAATACGATCCGCCACGCCCACAGGAAGTGCAGACCATGGATGACGGAACCTACTATGTTGCCGGACGCACCTCCCTGGACGAACTGGCAGATATTGGAATAAAAATTCCCACAGAGCAGGTGGAGACTATCGGAGGCTACATAAGCCATCTGGCCGGCAAAGTCCCCGTGAAGGGCGAGGAATTTTCCGATGAATTTTTCTCTTATGTAGTGCAGGAAGCCAATACCAAAAACATACAGTGGCTGACAATAAGGCGTCTGGATCCATGAGACTCCCGGAAATTTTCAGGCAGGGCTCTTTCTGGGCCCAGTTTTTCATGTGTCTTGCCGGGCTTTTTCTGGCTTTTCCCAACCCCCTGCTGCAGGTACCCTTCCTGATTTTTCTTTTTTTCCTGGGGCTTAACTATATTGCCTTAAACACCCGCAGTAAAGGTGAAGCTTTCAGGCGGGGGCTTCTTGTTTCAGGTCCGGCCTACGCAGTGACCCTTTACTGGATAGTGGTCCCGGTGCATGTCTACGGGCACTTTCCCCTGGTGCTGGCCCTGTTCTTCCCCCTTCTGCTGGGGTTTGTCCTTGGGCTTTTCAGCAGTCTCTATGTATTTGTGGTACATATTATGAGCAGGCGTTTCTCATGGATTGCTCTCGGTGTTTTCGGCGGAGCTGTCTGGGCCTTTCTGGAATTTGCCAGGGAGTATGTCTTTACCGGGTTCCCCTGGCTTATTGCTGCCCAGGCCTTCAGTATCTGGCCGGAATCCATCCAGGCTGTTTCCATAGTTGGAAGCTACGGACTGGCAATGCTCCTTGCCTGCGCAGGCATCTGGATTTATCAGGGCAGGACAATCCCTGTACTGGCGGCACTGGCCCTGCTTTTTCCTGTGCTGGGATACGGTTTTTTTCTGCAGCAAAAAGAATATGACGGCCCGGCCAAAGATATCCTGATTGTTCAGGGTAACCTGGACCAGGATATTAAGTGGGAAGAAGAGATCCAGATGAAAACTGTGGAAAAGTATAAGGACCTGACCATTCAGTCTCTTGATGAGATAAATGCTGATCTGGTGGTCTGGCCGGAAACCGCCATGCCTTTTTACCTGCAGGAACAGAGCCGCATGAGCTTCATGGTCATGAATCTCGCCCAGGAAAAGGGCATTGATCTTATCACCGGTGCCCCTGCTTATGAAATGCAGGAGGACGGTATAAATTACAAGCTGCACAACAGGGCCTTCTGGATATCCGGAAGGGGGCTGATACAAGATCACTACGACAAGGAACGCTTAGTCCCTTTCGGAGAATATATCCCCTGGTCCAGCTACCTTTTTTTCCTGGATCGCCTGGTGGCCGGGCCCATGGATTTTTCTCCGGGCAAAGCTACTGCTCCCATGGAAAATGAAGAGCTTGCCTTGGGCATGCTCATCTGCTACGAAATAATATTCCCGGGGCTTGTCAGGGACAGGGTGCAGCAGGGTGCAAACGTATTGATAAACATATCCAATGATGCCTGGTTCGGCGATACTTCAGCCCCCAGACAGCACCTGCACCTGAGTGTCTTAAGGGCCGTGGAGCAGGGTCGTTATGTGGTCAGATCCACAAATACCGGTATTTCAGCTTTTATTGATCCTTCCGGCAGAGTATATGAAAGTACCCCGCTTTTTCAGGAGGCGACCCTGTCAGGCCAGGTAAAACTTCTGGATGATAAAACTTTCTACCATGTCTGGCACTGGCATATAAACTGGATTTTGGCCGGCATCAGCCTTGCTGGACTGGCCCTGTGTCTGGTTGTGCCGGCAAAGAGGACTTTTTCTGAAAAATCTTACATCAATAAGTAAATCATGATTCAGCAGTTATCCGATATAAAAGCCCGTTCAGATCAGGTGCTTCAACGTTTTTCATCTTTCTGGGGGCGGCTTTGACCTTGAATCCCAGAAGCAGCGACTGGAGGAGATCGAGCATGAACTGTCCCGGCCCGGGGCATGGGACAGTCCTGAAAAATTGACTCCCATACTCAAGGAGAAAAGCGGCCTGGAAGAAAGCGTCAGCAAGTACGAACAGTTGCACAGCTTACAGGAAGAGGTAAGGGAATGGCTGGAGTTCGCTGACAATGACCAGTCCGGTGAAGTCCTGCAGGCCCTGGAGGACAGCCTTGAGACCCTCAGCAGGCAGCTTGAAAAGGTTGAACTGGAAGCCCTGTTAAGCGGCAAGGACGATAATAACCCCGCTATTGTCTCCATTCATCCTGGAGCCGGAGGCACTGAAGCCCAGGACTGGGTGGAGATGCTTCTGCGCATGTATACCAGGTGGGCTGAAAGCAAAGGCTTTAAGCTGGATTACCTGGACTACCTGCCCGGAGACGAAGCAGGCGTCAAAAGCGTGACGCTGCAGGTTACAGGAGAGTATGCATACGGCCTTCTCAAGAGCGAAAGAGGCATACACCGCCTGATCCGCATTTCTCCCTTCGATGCCTCCGGGCGCAGGCACACCTCCTTTGCTTCAGTGGACGTGTATCCGCAGGTCTCCGACGATATCAATATCGAAGTCAAGGAAGAGGATATGCGGGTGGATGTCTTCAAAGCCAGCGGTCCGGGCGGGCAGCATGTAAACAAGACAAGCTCCGCCATCCGGATAACCCACATGCCGACTGGAATCGTTGTCCAGTGCCAGAGCGAAAGATCTCAGAGGCGCAACCGGGATGCCGCCCTGAAAATCCTGAAGGCCAAGCTTTACGATGAAGAAATGAAAAAGCTTGAAGACGAAAGGCAGGAAAAGTATGCAGCCAAGGACAGCATTGCCTGGGGAAGCCAGATCCGCACCTATACTCTTCATTCTTACCGGCTGGTAAAGGATCACAGGAACAACACCGAGATCTATGATGTGGACAGCGTCCTGGACGGAAACATCGACACCTTGATCCGCAACTATCTCCTGTACAGACATGGATAACCCCACTTTCAAGAGTAAGCAGGACCAGGAAAAACTCGTGCAGGAACTGCTGGAACTGGAAAACCTCCTGCGTAAACAGGGTGGAAACCACAACCCCGGGGAAACCAGGGGAAGGATCGCTCTGGTTCGATTGCTCGACGATCTTGACCAGGAAGATTTAGAGGAACTAAAGCTTAAATCCAGGGTAGACCCCGCATGGCTCACCCTGGCCCTGGACCAGGAAAAGTTCCCCGCCCTCATGGAGATGCAGAAAAACATCGAAAATCTCACCCGGGCCAGGGACAGGGATGCATTGACAGGATTGTACAATCGGGGTTTTTTTCAGCGGATACTGGACAGGGAAGTGGAAAGGGCCTTCAGGTTCAAGCTGCCCCTGACCCTGGCCATGATGGATATTGATGATTTCAAGAAAATAAACGATACCTGCGGACATCCTTGCGGAGACAGGGTTCTACAGGATCTGGGCGGTATTATTCAGCAGGAAATACGGGCTGCTGATTATGCCGCACGCATTGGCGGAGAGGAGTTTGCCCTGATTCTGCCCGGAACAGGCAGATATAAATCCGAGCCCTTGTTCTGGCGCATCATGGACAGTATCCGCAGCAGGCAGGTTGAATGCCCTCACAGCAGGCACAAGGTGAGCTATACCGTTTCCATTGGTGCTGCTACATACAGAGGGAAAACCGAAATCACGGCTGAAAGGCTGATTTCAGAAGTGGACAGGCAGCTGTACAAGGTCAAAGAGCATGGTAAGGATTCGATCAGCGCCGAGATATTCCAGGATGCAGTCAACGAAGAAGCCCTGGTACAAAAGGCTGAAAAGAATTTTTTGCTGGGATAACGTGGATACCTGCATAGTTGCTGTGCAGATCAGATTGTGCAGATCTGGCTGTTAAAAATTCAAGTAAAGGTTTAGGAAATGAAACATCAAAACAGGACTCTCAGTCTGTCCATCGTCAGCGGTAAGGGCGGGGTGGGCAAGACTAATCTTTCCCTGAATCTGGCATATGCTCTTTTTCAGACTGCTCAGAACACCCTGCTGGTGGACTGCGATCTGGGCCTGGCCAACCTGGATGTTATGCTGGGCATTTCTCCTGAAAAAAACCTTAACGATATATTAGACAAAGAAGCCAGGGCCGAAGATATTGTTTACAGTCTGGAAGACAACGGCCTGGGACTGATTCCAGCAGCTTCCGGAGTAACGGACATCCTGGATCTGGACGAGGACCAGCAGATGCAGATTATCCAGCGCATGGAAAACCTGCTTTACAAATACAATTTCCTGCTCCTGGACGTGGGTGCAGGCATCAGCAGGACGGTCCGGGCTTTTTGCCAGATGACCCACAAACAGGTGGTTATAATTACTCCAGAGCCCACTTCCCTTACCGACGGCTACGCCCTGATAAAGGTTCTGCACACAAGGCAGAAAATCGATGATTTTCATATCCTGGTGAATATGGTGGATTCTGAAAAAGAGGCCAGGCTGGGATTTGAAAGAATTAGAGCCGCCTGCGCCAAGTTTTTGCAGCTTGAAGTAGGGTATCTGGGTCAAGTACAGAATGACCCGGCTGTACTCGACTCTGTGCGCAAGCAGACTCCTTTTTTCAAGCTTTCTCCGCGGTCCAGGGCATCCAGGGATATCATGAACGTGGCCGAGAAGCTGACCCAGCTACGTTCTGATGCCATGGAGAGTATTGCTTCGGTTCCTCCCCTGCGCATGGGAGAACCGGTTACTTGAGTCAGGCACGTCTGACACGATAAAAATCTCTTGATTTTACTTTCAATGTAAGCATATATTTTCATTTGCATTCATGATTAATATAGGTCCTTTGAATTATAAAACAGGAGCCAAGCCATGAACAAAAGTGAACTGATCAAGCGTCTGGCTGAAGAAAGGGATCTTTCTTTAGAGGAAGCTACGGAAATTGTGACCATTTTTTTCGATTCCATGAAGGAAGCCCTTCAAAACGGCGACAGGGTGGAAATAAGAGGGTTTGGAAGTTTTAAAATCAAAGAGTATGATGGGTATCAGGGCAGAAATCCCAAGACCGGAAAACCAGTCAATGTCAGTCCCAAAAGACTGCCGTTTTTCAGGGCCGGAAAAGAACTAAAGGAGTATTTGAATACTTGAGGTCTTCACAGAAAATACCCGTCTCTTTTCTCCTGAACTTTCCTGTTGTTTTTAGTGTTCACCATGATGGGCTGTACCTGTAAAGCAGGTTTTTTCAAACCTTCCTGTCTGTCCGGTGGACATGAAAAAACAATCTTGTCAAACATCCACGCCATGTGCATGACAGGGCGTACACAATTTATTATAACCTTGCTTGAAATGAGATTTTCATGAAACCTTTATCCTCGAATATGCAGCAGTTTTTTAAAATGCAGGGCAGCGGAAACGACTTTATCCTGTGGGACAATACCTCCCTTAATCTCCCCGGAGAACTGATGTCCCGGTGGGCAGAGACCCTGTGCCCCCGGGGATTCGGCATAGGTGCGGACGGGATGATATTTCTGGATAATCCCCGCACCCAGGGGCACGATTTTGACTGGCATTTTTTCAACGCCGACGGTTCCCGGGCTGAAATGTGCGGCAACGGCTCCCGTTGCGCAGCCAGACTGGCGCACAGGCTGGGCCTGGCCGGCAGGGAGCAGGTTTTCGGAACTGATGCGGGAGCCGTACGGGCCCAGGTCAAAGACAAGGGTAAGGTCAGGGTGCAGTTGACTCCGGCTGAGAACCTGCAGCTGCACAGTATTTTAAACTTTGAGGAAAGCAGCCCGGTCAATTTACATTCGGTGAATACAGGGGTGCCGCATGCCGTGATCATATGCGATGATGTGCACAAGGTGAATGTGTCCGGGCTTGGCAGGATGGTCCGCATGCATCCGGACTTTGCACCTGCAGGTACCAATGTTAACTTTATTCAGGTCAAGGACAGGGGACACATTTATCTGCGCACTTATGAAAGGGGGGTGGAGGATGAAACTTTTGCCTGCGGGACCGGTGCTGCCGCCTCGGTCGTCGTTGCCTCAGCCCTGGGTCTGTGTGCAAATTCTGTTCAGGTGGTTACGTCGGGCAAAGAACACCTGAATATTGACCTGCAAGAACAAGGTGTTTTTCTGACCGGAAAGGCAGATTTCATTTACCAGGGGATGCTCTTCCTGGACACCTTCGGTTTGAAAATCCCAGGGGACTAACACTACAGAGAAACTTATAAAATACAGCATGGTATCTCTATTGGGGACAGTCCCCGGAGGTCAATAAATAAGTTTCGCTGTAGTGCTAAAAAAATCATTCAAGTCCTGAAATATAAAAATCATGTCAAACAAAGGAGGATGTATGCAGTTCCGTGGCGCTTATACTGCCCTGGTAACTCCATTTAAAAACAATCAGCTGGATGAAGAGGCTTATCGCAATCTCATCGAGTGGCAGCTGGAGCAGGGTATAGATGGTGTAGTCCCTTGCGGCACCACCGGAGAGTCCGCTACTCTCTCCCATGAAGAGCACAAGCGTACCATCAGCGTATGCGTGGACCAGGTCAAGGGGAGGGTGCCTGTAATAGCCGGTGCAGGCTCCAACTGCACCAGCGAAGCCGTTGATCTTACCAGGTATGCCAAGGAAGCAGGTGCTGATGCGGCCCTGCTCATCACTCCCTATTACAACAAACCCACTCCTGACGGTCTTCTGGCGCATTTCAAGACCATAGCCAGGGAAGTACCCATACCGTTTTTTATCTACAACGTACCTGGCAGGACCGGCCTGAACGTACTGCCGGATACCGTGGCCAGGATTTTCAGGGAAGTACCTGAAGCCGTGGGTATCAAAGAAGCCACCGGCAATCTGACCCAGGTCTCTTCAGTTATCGAGGAATGCGGGCCGGATTTTACTGTTCTTTCCGGGGAGGATTCCATCGTGCTGCCCCTTATGGCTGTGGGTGGACATGGAGTAATATCTGTCAGTTCCAACATCGTCCCCAATATGATGCACTCTCTGTGCAAGGCATATATGGACAACGATCAGGAAAAAGCCAAAAAGCTGCACCTTGAAATGGCTCCCCTTTGCCGGGCCATGTTTTTCGAGACAAATCCCATACCCGTAAAGACTTCCCTGGCCCTCATGAAAAAAATCGAGCTGGAACTAAGGCTGCCCCTGGTACCCATGCAGGAAAAAAACCAGGCCAGACTCAAGGAAGTCCTGCAGAACAAAAAACTGATTTAAGGAAGGCTTTATGAACTGGAATGACATCACCAAAGAGGCCAAGGAAAAACTGAAGGGATACTGCCGGGTCTGCCCGGTGTGCGACGGCCGCATGTGTGCCGGTGAAGTGCCCGGAATGGGCGGAATGGGCACAGGCGAAGCGTTCAAGGTAAATCTTAAAGCACTGGCCCGCTACCGGCTGAGAATGCGCGCGGTACACGGAGTAAAAAAACCGGACACAGGCATCAGGCTGTGGGGCAGGGATTTCAAGACTCCCATTATGGCCGCTCCCATGACCGGAACCACTTACAATATGGGCGGACAGATCACCGAACAGGAGTTTATCGATCATATAATTTCCGGAAGCATTGATTCCGGAAGCATCGGCTTTTCCGGGGACGGAGCAGACCCGGCCATGTTCGACAGCGGAGTCCAGGCCATAAAAAACAACCAGGGGCAGGGCATACCCATCATCAAGCCCAGGGCCCAGGAAGAGATAGTAAAACGTATCAGAAGCGCTGAAGAGGCCGGGGCCATGGCTGTCGGAGTGGATATTGACGGAGCAGGCTTAGTGACCATGGCCCTCAAGGGCCAGGCAGTGGGACCCAAGGACAAGCACGAAATAAAAGAACTGGTTCAGTCTACTGATCTTCCCTTTGTACTCAAGGGAATCATGACCATTGACGATGCCCTGGACGCTCTGGAAGCAGGGGTTTCAACCATAGTGGTCTCCAATCACGGGGGAAGGGTCCTGGATCATACCCCTGGGGCCGCAGAAGTTCTGCCGGAAATATCCGAAATGGTCAGAGGACGCATGACGATTATTGCTGACGGCGGTGTACGTTCGGGATCGGATGTAATAAAGCTTCTGGCCCTGGGCGCGGATGCCGTACTTGTAGGAAGGCCGCTTATCACCGGAGCGTTTGGAGGAGGAAAGGAAGGGGTGTCTTTCGTTTTAAACAAGTACACGCAGGAACTTATCCAGGCCATGCTTCTCACCGGTGTGCCGGATGTGGAAAAAGTATGCCCCAGGATTCTGGACCACCGGGATTAAGTCGCTTTACAAAACATCTGCAAAGAAATCATGGAACCAGGAAGGGCAAAAAGCTGGAAATGCCCTTCCTGGCAACCAGATTTTTTTCAAATCATTGCGCTTCACTCTAATTCATTTTCAGCCTCCTGCAGCATCACTCTGTCATCGCCGTCTCTTTCCCGAAGCACAACATCCACTTGTTCCTTTCTGGAGGTGTTCACTTTTTTGCCCACAAAGTCCGCATGGATGGGCAATTCCCGGTGGCCGCGGTCAATGAGCACCAGAAGCTTGATGCACCCGGGACGTCCGAAATCCAGAAGGGCATCCAGAGCGCTTCTAATGGTCCGTCCAGTGTACAGCACATCGTCCACTAGTATCAGGGTTTTTCCGTCCACGGAAAAAGGTATTTTTGTACTGTTTATTACCGGGGTTGAAGTCATTTTTGTCCAGTCATCCCGGTAAAGATTTATATCTAACTTGCCCAGTCTTATTTCCTGTCCGGTCTTTTCTTCAAGCATTTTCTGCATCCTTGCGGCCAGATCCACTCCCCTGCGCTGAATTCCAATGAGCGCCGGGGTTTCAGTGTCGGCTGTCTGTTCCCACACCTGGGAAGCAAGCCTCTCCAGAGTTTTCTGCATCTGCTTGGCGTTTAGAATTACTCGTGATACCATTCAGCCCCCCTATCAATATTCTTGCAGGGAAATCATTTATCTGGTAAAGATACCTGTTCCCGCAAGTTGCTACCTCTAAACTCTTACCTTGTACAGCTTCGGTTCGACGATGCGTATCTGTTTAGCGTTGTTAAGGAAAGCAGGGGACAGGCACCCCCGCACTTATTTTTAAACCTCTCAATTATCCTTCACAAAAATCAGTGCGGGGAGAGCCAGTCCCCATGCCACATGCAAATCGCTAAACAGATACGACGATACCATGTCTGCCGGACATGCTTCGGCCTTTGGAAAAAACAAATTGAAATATATCTGCATTCTTGATCGGGGTAAAGATGTCTGAAGACAAAAAAACTTTCGGGCTGGACAAGCCTCCGGAGTCTTTGAAAGAAAACTCCGGCAAAAATAACCCTCCGGTTATCCTGAAAATCACCGGCATGTCCTGTGCCTCCTGCGTACGCCGAGTGGAAAAGGCCCTTACAGATATTGAAGGGGTAAGAACCGCTGAAGTCAACCTTTCCACAGAAAAGGCCACTGTCTTCCTTGAAGACCGGGTTTCTCTTGCAGAGTTGACAGAGGCCGTGGAAAGTATCGGTTTTGGTGCTCAACCCGTGGACCAGCACCAGGCGGTTCTGGATATTGAGGGCATGACCTGTGCCTCCTGCGTGCGCCGGGTGGAAAAGGCCCTGTCTGATGTTCCCGGAGTGCTGCAGGCAGAAGTTAATTTTGCCTCTGAGCGTGCACTGATCACATATACCGGAGGT
Source organism: Desulfonatronospira sp. MSAO_Bac3 (assembly GCF_003838035.1). Lineage (NCBI taxonomy): Bacteria > Pseudomonadati > Thermodesulfobacteriota > Desulfovibrionia > Desulfovibrionales > Desulfonatronovibrionaceae > Desulfonatronospira > Desulfonatronospira sp. MSAO_Bac3. The sequence continues at coordinate 14,820 of NZ_QYZY01000185.1, forward strand.
CCGGAAACACTTGCTTCCCTTCAGAAAGCAGTGGAAGAAAGCGGTTACAAGGTGGTCCATGCCGGCACAGAACAGAAAGAAAGCGAGGACAGGGAACGTGAGGTTCGGGAAAAACAGATGAAACGCCTGGTCAGGGATGTTGTTTCCGGGGCGGCGGTAACCACTGTTGTCCTTATAGGCAGTATTCCCCACATGATGCCCATGTGGTCGGACTGGGTGCCTGCTTTCTTAAGCAATGTATATGTTCTCCTGATTCTCTCCACCTACGTACAGTTTGTTGCCGGGTGGCGTTTTTACCAGGGTGCATATGGGGCATTGCGGCATCTGACCGCGGATATGAACGTCCTGGTGGCCATGGGCACCACCTCGGCCTGGCTTTACAGCGCGGCCATGACCCTTTTCCCCGGTTTTCTGACCAACCTGGGTTTTCCTTATCAGCTTTATTACGACGTGGCCACGGTCATCACCACTCTTATCCTTGTGGGCCGGCTCATGGAGGCCCGGGCCAAGGGACGCACTTCCGAAGCCATTCGCCGGCTCATGGGCATGCAGGCCCGCAGTGCAAGGGTAAGACGAAACGGTGAAGACATTGAAATACCAGTGGAAGAAGTGCAGCTGGGGGATGTTGTCCTGGTCCGCCCCGGAGAAAGGGTTCCTGTGGACGGGGAGATAACATCCGGTTCCTCCACTGTTGACGAATCCATGCTCACCGGGGAAAGCATGCCTGTGACCAAGAAGCCCGGCCATGAAGTCATAGGCGGAACCATAAACAAGGTGGGAAGCTTTCAGTTCAGGGCTACAAAGATCGGCCGGGATACTGCTCTGGCCAGGATAATCCAGCTGGTGGAACAGGCCCAGGGATCCAAGGCCCCTATTCAGAAGATGGTGGACCAAATAGCGGCATACTTTGTGCCCGCAGTTCTAAGTGTAGCACTTCTGAGCTTTGTTTTCTGGTCCATTTACGGGCCTGAACCGCAGTTGACCTTTGCCCTGACCACCTTTATCGCTGTGCTTATAATAGCCTGCCCCTGCGCCCTGGGTCTGGCCACTCCCACGGCCATAATGGTGGGTATGGGCAGAGGTGCTGAAAACGGCATTCTCATCAAGAACGCCGAGACATTGCAGCTTACGCACAAGCTGCAGACAGTGGTCCTGGACAAAACCGGCACACTTACCCGTGGTGAGCCCCAGGTCATGGACCTGCTGCCGGAACAGGGCACTGAAGCCCATGATCTTCTGCGCCTGGCGGCATCCGTTGAACAGGGATCTGAACACCCCTTAGGAGAGGCTGTTGTGCGTCATGCAAGGGAACAGGGCCTGAACCTGGGTTCTGCAGAATCCTTTGACGCTGTTCCAGGGCAGGGGATAAAGGCCTTTATGGAGGGCACAGAGATCCTTGCCGGCAATCTTCGCCTTATGCAGCAGTTCAAGGTTTCTACCGGCCCCTGGGAGGAAAGGGCCATGGAACTGGCCCACGAAGGCAAGACTCCCATGTACGTGGCCAGGGACGGAAAAATGGCCGGGATGATCGCCGTGGCCGATCCCCTGAAGGATACATCCAGGGAAGCGGTACAGGACATGCGCAAAATGGGCCTGGAAGTGATCATGCTCACCGGGGACAATCAAGCCACCGCCCGGGCCATAGGGCGGCAGCTGGACATTGACCGGGTCTTTGCCGAGGTCCTTCCTCAGGACAAGGCTGATTATGTGACCAGTCTGCAGCAGGAAGGCAGACGCGTGGCGATGGTCGGAGACGGCATCAACGATGCCCCGGCCCTGGCCAGTGCCGACGTGGGCATAGCCATTGGCACTGGCACGGACGTGGCCATGGAGACAGCGGACGTAACCCTCATAAGCGGCGACCTGCGCGGTGTGCCCACGGCCATCTCCCTTTCCAGGGCAACTACCAGGACAATCCGCCAGAATCTTTTCTGGGCCTTTATCTACAATATTGTCCTGATACCCGTTGCTGCCGGCGTATTGTATCCCTTTTACGGAATCATACTCAATCCCATGCTGGCCGGAGCGGCCATGGCCGTAAGTTCCGTATCGGTGGTAACCAACAGTCTAAGACTACGTTCCTTTAAGCCGCGAAAGTAAAGGAAAATATTTTTCTATGAGTTTTTTTGTCAAAAAAAACTTGCTTTCGAAAAATGCCTGAAATATAGAGGGGGGCAGTATCTTTCACCGGTTTTTGTGGGCGGGTCGGATGGTTTGCGGCCTGGACCGGTGATTTCCCTGTTTTACTTTTTCAGGAGCGTTATCTTATGACCAATCTGTATGTGGGCAACCTGCCCTGGAGCACTACTGAGGCCCAACTCCGCGATCTTTTTGCTGAATATGGAGAGGTAAGCTCGGCAAAGATCATTGAGGACCGCGAAACCGGCCGTTCCCGGGGGTTTGGTTTTGTGGAAATGGAAAACGGTGCTGACGAGGCCATTGAAAGTCTCAACGGGACTGATTTCGGAGGCCGCAACATCAAGGTCAATGTGGCCAAGCCCAAACGTGAAGCTCGCTTCTAAATTTTATTTGCAAGATAAGCCAAAAAAACCATCCCGGGGACTCCCGGGATGGTTTTTCTTGTTTAAGATTAGGTTTGATATGGCAAATCAACAGCAGCAGCCTGCAAAATCTAAACGATTTTCATGCAGGTTCTTATCTGCAGTTCCTTGAGGATGACCTCTTCGTAATTAATGCGCGGTCCCGGCGTCTTATAGGCTTCATCGTCATTGAATCTGTCCAGAAACTGGCTTTCCTCCCAGAAATCCAGAAGTTCTTCGTCACCCAGAATCTTTACTTGTTCTTCCAGAGGATAATTGTCAGGATTGCGTAGAAAATAGGCCATTATTGAATGAACCCTCCCATACTTGAGTTTAAAAAAATATCTCTTACTCCTTGATAACAGATATTAACCACAAGCTGGTTTTTTGGCAACATATTTTGACTTGATAAAATAAAGAAAAAGATTTAGCGCTGTTAACCAGAAAATTCATTATTGATTCCTCTTATAGTTATTGCCGGAAACAATTATTAAGAACTTACGCAGGAGATAACCATGGAAAATCACACCCAGAAAAAGGATGCCGACCTGCTGCAGATGGTCACTTTCAATATCGGCGGCGAAGAATTCGGTGTGGAGATTCTCACGGTTCAGGAAATCATCAGGATGATGCAGATTACCAAGGTGCCCAAAGCCCCTGATTTTGTAGAAGGGGTGATCAACCTCAGAGGCAAGGTGATACCGGTGATAGACCTGCGCAAGAGATTCGGCCTGGACTCCAGGGGCCATGACAAGAACACCCGGATTGTCGTTGTGGAGATCAACAAAATGATCGTAGGCTTTATTGTCGATTCCGTCTCAGAAGTTCTGAGAATCCCTGCAGATACTGTCGAACCTCCGCCTCCGGTGGTGGCCGGACTTGATTCGGAATATATAAGCGGTGTAGGCAAGCTTGAAGACAGGTTGCTCATTTTGCTGGACCTGGACAGGCTGCTAAGCCGGGAAGAAAAAAAGGTCTTGAGTCAGGTTTAAGCAAAACCGGATTGTAATTCGGAATCAAGATTGTTTGTAGATCCCAGCTTAAAAGAGAAGCTTCTGGATTCAGGCCGGCAATCCAGGCATATCCATATCCACAAGGCAGGTCCGGCTACTCAGATCTATCTTGCCGAATACCTGCGCCGTCAGGGACACGATGCTGTGCTGGTGCTCCCTCCCAACTCTGATGTAAAGCAGTACATGCAACTGGCTGAGATATTCAGCCGGACTTCTATGGAAAAGGATAAATTCTGGGAGTCATCCTGGTTTTTCCTTCCTTCACCAGGGCATTCCAGCAGACCTGCATGGGGCAGGATATGGGCCTCAATGTTCGGGCTTATGCAGCAAAAGGGCAAAGCAGCCGTTTTGACTGCGGATTCCATGCTGAACTATCTTCCGCCTCCTGACGTGGTCCGGGACGTGTTCCTTCTGCTTATGACCGGTGAGGAAACAAATCCTGGAGACATACTGGATAAGCTCGTTGAATGGGGTTATGTCAGGGTTTTTATGGTCACATCACCGGGAGAGGTGTCCCAGAGGGGAGATATTCTGGATATTTATGCCCCTGGTTATCCTCATCCCCTGCGCCTTGAATTCTTTGGAAACCACCTGGAAAGCATCCGAACCTTTGAGCCTGTATCTCAAAGGTCCATCCGCCAGCTTGAAGAATGCCTGATACTGCCCGTATCCCCGAGTCCAATGGAGGACCACCTGGTAAAACAGGCCAGGGACAAGGCGGATTATCTCAAGTCTACCGGTGAAATCAGCAGAGAACTTCGCCAGAGGCTGGAGTTCAAGCTGGAGGAAAAAGATCCGTTTTATCCTGCCGGTCTTTTCTATTCCAGTCCGGGGGAAATTTCGGAATTCCTGCCAGAGGATGCTCATTTTTTTCTGGTGGACACCGCGCGTCTTAGAACATCTCTCGAAGAAGAGGAATGGAAGCTCAAACAGTGGGCCGAAGCCGAGGGGTGGCCTGAAAAGCTTTTTTTTCAGCCTGAAGTCCGGGCCAGGACCATGTGGCACAACAGGCGGCAGGTGGTGTTTGAAAGGCTGGTTATGGGTCAGAAATCCAGGGGTGTTGATCTTGGTGAAAAAGAGATAAACAGCTTCTCGGATATTTTCTGGAAACCCCAGGACAACCGCAGGCCCTGGCCTGCATTTCTGCAGGCCCTGAAGGAATGGAAAAGGACAGCCAATCAGGTAATACTGAATTTCAATACGGCCAAGTCCAGGGACAAGTTCCTGGATGTAATCCAAAAGGAGGATATTGAACTAAAGACTTCTTTTGACCCTGAAGTCCGGGGACTTTACGCCGTGGTGGCGGGAACCGGCACCGGCATGCACATGTCCTGGAATCATATCTACATTCTGGGAGAGGACGTACTGCAGCCCGGAACCAGGCAGCGTACTGGCCCCACGGGAAGGTTCAAGGGCATTGCCAGGGTTGAGGATATTGAGCCCGGGGACATGCTGGTGCATCGTGATTACGGGCTGGGGCGGTTCGGCGGGCTGGAAAGGATAAGCACCGATACCCAGGCCAGTGATTACCTGGTTCTGTACTATGCCAATGATGACAAACTGTATGTCCCGGTGGACAGGTTTTCCCTGGTCCAGAAATACAAGGGACCGGACGGGGCGGACCCTGCCCTGGACAAGCTGGGAGGGGCCAACTGGAGCAAAACCAAGAACCGGGTGCGCAAGGCCATTCAAAAAATCGCCAAAGACCTGGTGGACATGTATGCCCAGCGCAAGGTGGTCAAGGGGTATTCCTACAGCCCCCCCGAAGAACTTTACCAGGAGTTTGCCAATACCTTTGGTTTCCAGGAGACCCCGGACCAGGAGCAGGCCATCCGGGAAGTCATGCAGGATATGGAGAGCGATGAACCCATGGATCGCCTGGTTTGCGGAGATGTGGGCTTCGGCAAGACCGAGGTGGCCATGCGGGCGGCCTTTAGAGCGGTTCAGGACGGCAAGCAGGTGGCCCTTTTATGTCCCACAACCGTACTGGCTGAACAGCATTATCAAAATTTTGTGCAGCGTATGCAGGATTTTGCCATAAATGTGCGCATGCTCAGCCGTTTTGTTCCCCGCAATCGGCAGAAAATCATCCTGGAGGGAGCCAGAAAAGGTGAGGTGGATATACTTATAGGTACACACCGAATTTTGTCCCAGGATGTGATTCTGCCCAGACTTTCTCTGATGATTCTGGACGAGGAGCAAAGATTCGGGGTCAGGCACAAGGAAAAACTAAAACAGTACCGGCAAAATATTGATGTCTTGACCCTGACCGCCACCCCCATCCCCAGGACCCTGCAGCTGTCCGTATCCGGAATTCGCACCTTGAGCGTAATTGAGACCCCTCCCCTGGACCGCAAGCCGGTGGAGAGCTCAATAATTGAAAGGGACAGGGATTTCCTGCGGCATGCCCTGCAAAGGGAACTGGACCGGCAGGGACAGGTGTTCTGGGTTTACAACCGGGTGCAGGGTCTGGAAAGCGTCATGGAGTATGTCCAGGATCTGATGCCCGAGGCCAGAGTGGACATGGCCCACGGTCAGATGCCCGAGCGCATCCTGGAGGAGAACATGCACAGATTCTGGCATCACGAAATCGATATACTTGTCTGTACTGCCATAATCGAGTCCGGGCTGGACTTTCCCCGGGCCAATACCCTGATTGTTGACCAGGCCCATATGTTCGGCCTCGGCCAGCTCTACCAGCTGCGAGGTAGGGTAGGCAGGTCGCAGGAGCAGGCTTATGCCTATTTCATTGTGCCCTCGGTCAGGGAGCTGGGAGAAAAATCCAGAAAACGCATGCAGATCATCCTGGATATGGATTACTTAGGCGCTGGTTTTCAGGTGGCCATGGAAGATTTAAGACTCAGGGGTGCAGGGAATATCCTGGGTGAAGTTCAGTCCGGTCAGATCGGAAAAGTTGGTCTGGACCTTTTTCTGGAGATGATGCAGGAAGAAGTAGGCAAGCTGAAAGGAGACACTTCTTACGGTTCCAGGGACCTGGAAATCAACATTGGTTTTTCGGCTTATATTCCAGAGGATTATATCCCCGATGCTGCAGAGAGGCTCAAATATTACCGCATGCTTTCAGGCGGCGCTCAACAGCAGGACTTTGACCAGCTCTCTCAGGAACTCCAGGATCTGTTTGGAAAACTGCCTGAAGAGTTGCATAATTTCATCAATGTGTTAAAAATAAAGCACGCCCTGAAAGCTCTGGGGCCACAGAAAGCGGATTTTATGGAAAACAGGCTGAGCATTGAATGGTCGGCGGAGACAGGTGAGCTGAACCCTGAAAAGCTGGTGCAGTGGATAGAAAAAAACAGCAGCATCGCCAGGCTTGTGCCGCCATCTAAGCTGGAGATCCGTTTGAACAGGGATTCAAATGTTCTGAACTTCCTCTATGAACTGCAGGATATTGTTCAGGATTTGACCGATCATCTTAAATCATGAGATAAGCACATTATATACATGCGCCACTGTTTTTTTGTCACTGCCCTTGTTTTTCTGGCTGTTCTGGCTTGGGGTTGCTCCCCGGACTCCCCCGAGGAAGGGGTGGTTGCCACAGTAAATGGTCAGCCCATATACCTGGATGAAGTGGAGTCCGGGTATGATGCCGATTATTTCAAATGGTCCAGGGGAGTGCCGCCTGATTTGAAGGAAATCAAATCATCCTATGGCAGAGTGCTGCTGGACCTGGTGGTTCAGAAGTTGATAGAACAGGAACTCAATTCTTCAGGGCATGCAGTTGATCCCGGGGAGGTGGCAAAAATCGAGCGGGAGATAAGACAGGATTATCCCGATGGAGGATTTGAAGAGGTGCTTATTGAGGAACATATAGATCTTGAATTCTGGAGAGCCAGTATTCTTAAGGATCTGATGTGGGACAAGTTCAAGAAGGAAGTATTAAGGCCCCGGATCAGCCTTGATGTGGAAGATGTCAAGGAATACTATCACTACCATATTGAAGATTTTTATATTCCGGAAAGAATTGTTTTTCTGCACCTTTCCTCCGGTAAAGAAGACAAGCTGCAGGAAGTCCTTGACACTTTCCAGGAAAGCGAAGACATATCCCGCATCCGGGAAAAATATCCTCAGGTCAATGTGGGGGAGTATGAAATGCGGGTGGACAGATTGCCTCTGGGACTGCAGGATGAATTGACCGGCCTGCAGAAGGGAGAAAAAAGCCAAATCCAGAAAAACAGGCAGGGACTTTATTACCGGGTGATGGTCATGGACCGCAAGGACAGCAAGCTTTTAAAGCCACACCAGGTATATGATATCATTGAAGAAAACCTGGTGCAGGAAAAAATGCACAAGGTTTTTTACAACTGGCTTGAAACAACCGTGGACGAGTCGGATATCAAGATAAATGCCAGGCTGCTGGAAACCGCTTTTATGGAAAATTAGCCGGAAAGGCTGCATCTGACTCAAGACTCTTTCTGAATCAAGGTAAGTTTTCACGGGGTACTCAGTTGTAGTTCCCGGCACCAGGCCCATGCCCGTGATCCCGGACAAAGATTTGCTCATGCCCGGAATAAAACAGTCCCGGTAACAGGCACCCAAGCCTCGCCTTCTGAAAATATTTCCTGCCATGCTTTCCTGCCGCGTGTCTCAGCGTGGTCAGCGTGGTTCTTGTTTTTGTGACAGGGATGCAAAATTAAATATTTGACACAACACTCTAATAAAGCGGCAACGTATGGTAAAAACAAATAAATCACTTTCATGCAGGGCGTATTTCTTTTTCAACAGATCACTTATACTGCTGGCGGCTGTATTGTTGGTCCTTGTTTCCTTCAGACCGGCTGAAGCTTCATCGGTAAACAGGATAGTGGCTCATGTAAATGGAGAAAGCATCACCCTTTTTGATCTGGAAAAAAGGGTGGAAATGTTTCTGGGTCTCTTCGAGGATATTTCCCTGGATGAACTGCCGCCGGTGCAGCAGGAAGAAACCAGAAGACATGTTCTGGAGCAGATGATAAATGACATTCTCATGCGCCAGGAGGCTGAAAGATACCAGATCGAGGTCCGGAACCGGGAAATCCAGGAACATATAGAAAGGGTGAAGCAGAACAACAACATGAACCAGGAAGAGTTTGAGCAGCATCTGCGTGCTCAGGGGCTCAGTCTGGAGGATTACAAGGATCAGATCAGGGACTCCATGCTCAGGCAGAGGGTCATGAACATCATGGTCCAGAGAAAAACCGTGGTCACCAGTGACCGCATCAAGGAATACTACGAGGACAATATCCAGGATTTTAAAAAGGAAAGAAAAGTCCATCTCAAAGTCCTGGTGGTACCCCGGGTGGAAGAGGCGGAAACCCTGCTGGATAAGATCAAAGAGGGTGAATACCAGTTTGCTGAAGCGGCTGAAAATTATTCCCAGGGTCCGGGGGCTTCGGAAGGCGGAGACATCGGTATGGTCCGCTGGGACAGGATGAGGCCTGAATGGAGAGAAGCCCTGAAGAACATGGAGGCCGGTGAAATCAGTGAACCCTTTGCAATGCAGGGGCAGGGCGTTTTGCTCCGTGTCGAGGAGATACATGATGAGGGAGCTGTTCCCTTAGAAGAGGTCGAAGAAGAGATTCGCGACGAACTCTTTGATAAAATGCTGGAAAAAAGATTTGATGAATATATCCAGGGACTGCGGGACAGGGCAGTAATAGATATCCGCTATTAGCCCGGCATCCCTTGGGAGAAATTATGGAAATGCAAGAGCTTGGCAGAAAGCTGTACGAAGAAAGAACGCGCCGGGGTTTGAGCCTGGAACAGGTCCAGGATGAAACCAAGATCAGTCTGAACTTTTTAAAGGCGCTGGAAGACGGGGACGTGGAGCAGCTGCCTCACCCGGTTTATGCCAAGGGCTTCATGCAGAACTATGCAAGGTTTCTGGGCCTGGACTGGCAAAGCATGGGGGAAGAGTTCTCCAAGATATACCATGCTGAAGAAGAAACTGAAAGCCTGGAAGAACTGCCCACGGTCCTTAAGGAACAAAAAGAGGCCAGGCTTTTTTCCTACACTGTCAAGGCATCAGTGATTATTCTGGCTTTGGTTATCATTGTCGGTTTCGGATGGTTTTTGTATTCTTCCTTCCAGGAAGAGCCTGCTCAAGAGGAACAGGCCGAACTGGCTGAAGAAATCCCCGAATACGATCATGTCCAGGAAGAGCCCCTGGAAGACGATATCCTGGAAGACAGGGCCGTCACTCCGGAAGAACCGGAAATTCCCGGAGACGCTGTACCGCAAGAAGATGTTTTGCTCCGGGAGGACGTAGATGAGCTTCAACCCCGGGTAACCCAGCTGGATCTGGAGGCCTTTGCAGTTGAGCCGGATGAGCCCGAGGAAGAAGAAATTCCTGACACAGTGCTGGTGCATATCGAGGCGCATGAAGAATGCTGGCTCATGTATGAGACCGATGACGAAAGCCGGGATCATTTTCTGCGTCCCGGTGACAGTATCGAGGTGGAATATACTGGCAGTATGAGTCTCAGGCTTGGCAACGCCGGCGGGGTAAGCATAAGTCTTAACGGCGAACCCTATGATCTTGACGCCGCCTCCGGCGAGGTAAAGACCCTGGAATTCAACGACACCCCTTAACAGCTTTCCGACTGTACCCATGTCGTTTTCGGAAAAAGTCCTTGTTTTGCGCACCGGGAGGTTCAAGGAGCATGACCTCTGGGTGCGCTTTCTGTCCCCGACCCGGGGGGTGCAGACAGGTTTTGCCTTCGGGGGGTGCCGCAGCAGAAGACGCTTCTGCGGGTGTCTGGACAGTCTGAACCTGGTCTTGTTCACCATTGGGTACAGTTCCGGTAAAAGATACCTGACCCTGCAGGAGGGAACCCTTGTCAGCGGGTTTCAGGAACTCAAGAACCAGCGTGACAAACTGGGGATGGCTGTAAACTGCCTGCGTTTTGTACAGAAAATCTGCCCCGAGGGTGATGATTCTTCCCGGATATATCCCCTGATCCTGGAAGTACTGGAAGTAATGGAGAACCATCCCGACATTCCCATATTTTTTCCGCTTCTGTTCAAAGCCAGGGCCGCATTTATCCACGGCTACGAACCGGTGCCGGCTGAATGCGCTGTTTGCGGACTCGGCGCAGAAAATATGCACCTGGGCTTTTTTTCCTTCAGTGATGGGCGAGTATTCTGCCCAGGCTGCATACGGGACCAAAAGGGAACTATTAAGACCGGAAGAGAGTCTCTTTTGTTTCTGGACAGGCTGCGAACATCCGGTCCAGGACAATGGCTCGATTGGAACCCGGAACCCGAGGTACTCCAGGACTGTTTCCGGGTAATTGATGCCTATGTCCAGTACCATCTGGACTAAATCTTTGCAAAACCGGAACAGTCCCACCCAAGCAACTTTTTACCCTGAAAGCTGCTTGCCTGCGCTGTGCGCAAAGTTTTGCTTTAGTGTACTTTTTTCATAGAATTATCATAACCAAACGGGAGACGTGGATGCATTTTCAGGATGTAATGCTCAATCTTCAGCGCTTCTGGAGCGATTACGGCTGTGTTTTGCACCAGCCGTACGATGTCGAGGTGGGTGCCGGGACATTCAATCCGGCTACTTTCCTGGCGGTAATTGGCCCTGAGCCCTGGAAAACCGCCTATGTTGAGCCTTCCAGGCGACCCACGGACGGAAGATACGGGGAAAATCCCAACCGGCTTCAGCACTATTACCAGTTCCAGGTGATACTAAAGCCCTCGCCGCGGGATATTCAGGATATATATTTAAAAAGCCTGGAGGCCCTGGGAATCGTGCCCCGGGAGCATGACATCCGTTTTGTGGAGGACGACTGGGAATCCCCGACCCTGGGTGCCTGGGGCCTGGGATGGGAAGTCTGGCTAAACGGCATGGAGATAACCCAGTTCACCTATTTTCAGCAGGTGGGGGGGATTGACCTGGATCCCGTAAGCGTGGAACTCACCTATGGACTGGAAAGGATCTGCATGTATCTGCAGGAGGTGGAATCTGTCTTTGACCTGGCCTGGAACCAGGAACTCACCTACGGCGATATTCACCTGCAGGGGGAAAGGGAACATTCCAGGTACAATTTTGAACTGAGCAACGCCGAGATGCTTCTGGGTCATTTCAACAATTTTGAACAGGAATGCATGAAGCTCTGTGAAAATAAACAGGTCATGCCCGCCTATGATTACTGTCTGAAATGCTCTCATACCTTCAATCTGCTGGAGGCCAGGGGGGCTTTGTCCATCACCGAAAGGACCGGGTATATAGGCAGGGTGCGCAACCTGGCCTCCAGGGTGGCTGCACTGTACCAGGAACAGCGCCAGGAAATGGGGCATCCATTGATGAACCGATAGCTGTGGTATTTTGTTTCATGACTATAAAGTTAAAGTTAAACTTGAGGAAATAGCAGATGCCTGATTTTGTACTGGAAATTGGATTCGAGGAAATGCCGGCCCGTTTTTTGAAGCAAATCACCATTGATTTCAGGCAGTCCCTGGACAAAGAACTGGAGACTCAAATGCTGGATCACGGACAGGTCCGGACCTGGTCCACGCCAAGAAGGCTTTGTGCTTATGTTTCGGGTCTTTCCGAAGTTCAGACCAGCAAGGAAGAGATTGTCACCGGCCCCCCGGTTGCCGTGGGGCTGGATGAACAGGGCGGGTACACCAAAGCTGGACAGGGGTTTGCACGCTCCCAGCAGGTGGATGTTCAGGAACTGATGATTCAGGAGACTGAAAAAGGACGCTACCTGGCTGTACAAAAAAAAGTCGGGGGCGCTCAGACCCGCGATATACTGCCGCAGATATGCACAGAAGCTGTCAACAGCCTGGGGTTTCCCAAAAAGATGCGCTGGTGGGACCGCTTTACCTTCGGTCGTCCCATCAGGTGGATCCTGGCCAAAATGGATGAGCAGGTAATTAATTTTCAGATAGCCGATGTAAAATCCGCGGATATGACTTACGGCCACAGGGTGCTTGGCCCGGGGCCATTCAGGGTGGATCAGGCAAAGGATTATTTCCGCATTATCAGGGAAGAGGCTGGAGTGATTCTGGACTTTCAGGAAAGAAAGGACATTATCACCAGTGAAGCCTCCAACCTGGCCCGGGAGATACAGGGCAAAGTTGTGGAAAACGAAAAACTTGCCAGTGAGAATGCCAATCTGGCCGAATTTCCCGGGCCTGTCCTGGGGAGTTTTGATCCAGGCTACTTAGAACTGCCCCGGGAAGTCCTTCTTACCAGCATGGAATCCCATCAGAAAAGTTTCGGTGTGGTGGACGATGAAGATCGGCTCCTGCCCAGTTTTGTGGCGGTCATAAACAACAGGCCCGACAGCAGGGGGCTTATCCGGAAAGGATGGGAAAGGGTCCTGAAGGCCCGCCTTGAGGATGCAAGGTTCTTCTGGAACTCGGACAAGGCCGCGTCTTTTGATGAATGGATGCAGAAGCTGGAAAAGGTCGTTTTCATGGCTCCTCTTGGTTCCATGGGGGAAAAGTCCAGACGCCTGGAGCGCATCAGCGGCTTTCTTTGCGACAGGCTGCAGTCTGCGGACAAGAAGGATGTTCAAAAGGCCGCCTTTATCTGCAAAGCGGACCTGGTTTCGGAAATGGTGGGGGAGTTTGCCGACCTGCAGGGCATCATGGGCGGCATTTACGCCAGCCATGCCGGGTATAACGATAATGTGGCCAGGGCTGTATACGAACATTACCTGCCCCTGGGCCCGGATTCGGATACACCTTCCACTCCCGAAGGAGCCCTGGTTTCCCTGGCGGACAAGATGGATAACCTGGTGGGCTGCTTCGGCCTGGACATGCTTCCCACCGGGGCGGCAGATCCGTATGCTCTGCGCAGGCAGGCCCTGGGGGTTATCCGGATTATAATCAAGCATGGCCTGCGCCTGGATATTGAAGAACTTATTTCCTTTACAGCCAAAAGCTATACCGGGGCAACCTGGAAACAGGACCCGGAACAGGCGCTGGAAAAACTTATGCAGTTTTTCGCCACAAGGCTCAAGGCCTACTGGCAGGGCCAGGGCTTTCAGGGAAAACTGGTTGATGCAGTGCTCCAGAGCGGATTTTCAGACATCTATGCAGCCCAGGGGCGTCTTGATGCCATCAGGGAGTTCAGCCTGGATGAAAATTTTGAGGCCGCGGTTTTGACCTATAAGCGCGTGGACAATATTATCCGCAAGCAGGCCGGAGACGCCGGGGTGAGTCTGAAGCAGGATTATGACCCCGGCCTGCTGCAGGAAGACCCTGAAATAAAACTGGACCGGGCTATCCGGGAAATCATGAACGACTGGGACACTTTGTGGCAAAATGAGGACTTCAGTTCACTGTTTAACAAGCTTAATGCGTTGAGACCCAGCGTGGATGACTTTTTTGACCATGTCATGGTCATGTGCCAGGACGAAAAGCTGAGACAGAACAGGCTTGGCCTCCTTAACTTTCTGTCCCTAAAGTTCAAGAAGCTGGCGGATTTTTCAGCCCTGCAGGTTTAAATAATAATTAATCTGCCAGGGTGCAGGCTGAATTTTTTGTCCACCGAAAAATGGTTTGCTGACCCAAATTGCTTCTTGACACAGACCAGGCATCAGGGCTAATAAATTAAGTTTGTCAACATCTGGCTATCAAAGCTTATTATAAATTAACTACAATAAATATCAGGAGGATTCGACTTTGCCCAACATTAGATCCGCAGCCAAGAGACACAGGCAGAATCTCAAAGCCAGGGAAAGAAACAAGGCTGTAAAGACCCGCATCAAAAACGTGACCAAGGCTGTTCACCAGGCAGTAAACCAGCAGGATGCGGATCAGGCTTCCCGGGCCATCCAGAAGGCAGCTTCCACTCTGGACAAGGCAGCCCAGAAGAGGGTCATCCACTGGAAAAAAGCCGCCCGCAAGATTTCCAGGCTCAACAGAATGGTCAATACGCTACAAAGTACCCACTGATTTAATCCAGTACTTTTTTTCTACCCCGGGGGTACATTCCCTATGAACCCCCCCGGGGTAAAAGTCGGACCGGCTTCTAATCTTCCCAGCTGTTCACAGGCTTGATTCATTCTTCTCTTACCCCGTTTTTTACGCAACCTGTCTTGATGCGCCTGCAAAAAGTCGGATTGCGAGCAATTTAGCAATAAAACAAGCTCATAACTCTTTGTTTTTATTGACTCCTGACCCCTGTCTCCTGACCCCTGCAACTGCAAAAAGGACTTCTTGCAGTTGCATCTGTCTTCAGCCTTCAAAAAAATCCAGGGCAGGCATGCCAGGAATTTCGTCCATGTCGCTCAGGTATCTGCCAAAGGCAGCCAGGGCCGCTTTATGTTCCTGTTCCAGCCCGTAATCCATTTTTTGCCAGTAGTCGGTGATCTGCTCCGGGGTAAACTCTGTGCCTGGGTAAAGCATGCTCAATTCATGGTATCTGCCCGGCATCGCCCGTCTGGCCTGCAGAAGCTCCCGGGCCAGGCGGGCGAGAACACTTCTCTGCCTGCCCTGCAGATCGCGCCTTAATATCCACAGGGCAAAAACAAAAGGCAGACCGGTCATTTTGTTCCATTCCCCGGCCAGGTCCAGGACATGCATATTTTGATGCGCATTGAGAAAAATACTCAGGGCATGATCCCCGATTTCCAGAAATGGTTTCCCTGTAGACAGGCCCTGGCCTGGATCCAGCATTCTCCATCTGGGAGAGGGAAGCTTCCAGTGGTAATGCCAGAGGATTTTCAAAAGAGCCCGGGATGTATCCGAGGCCCGGGTAAGAAAAATCTCCCCGTTTTGCCCTGCATACCTTTCAAGTTGGTCAAAAGGGAAGGGCAGGCAGAAAATAACGCTTTGCACCTGAGACGCGGCGCTGATGCCAAGATCCGGCAGGAGCAGGTAGTCCTCTGCCCTGTACAGATATTCAATGGAAGAAGAAGGGGAGACGTGAATATCTTTGCGGGCCAGGGCCTGGTTGAGCATTGCAGGATGGCCGCTGACGAAGCTCACATCTGTGCAAAGGCTGTTGTTTATGCTGTGAAACAGGGGCCAGATATTGAGATAGTCTATGCGGCCCACTTTTAGCTGGGAATTGTTCATTAACCTTAAACCGCCATATTTTCTGATTGTCTGTGGATTCAATCTTGCCTTAACCGGCCTGAGTCCATAAAATAGCTTTCATGCGCAATATCTATGTAAAGATGACACCTCTGCTGACCTTTTTTGCCGTGGGCTGGTCCATGAGCATCCGGTATAAAAGGGTCAATTTCGAAAAAATCCAGGATCTGCGTAACCGGAAAAAACCCATAGTCTTTGCCATATATCACAACGAACTCTTCCCTTTGTGCTACCTGCACCGCAACGAAGGCATCATCGCCGTGGTCAGTGCAAGCAGGGACGGAGAAATCCTGGCCAGGGTCCTGCACAGCATGGGATTCAACCTGGCCCGGGGGTCCAGCTCCAGGCAGGGGATGAAGGCCATGCTGGCGGCAATGCGCCAGATGCATACAAAGGGCAGGGATGCCGTCCTCACCGTGGACGGCCCCCGGGGTCCCAGGCACGAGGTAAAGCCGGGGATTGTCTACCTGGCTTCCAGGATAGGGGCTCATATCGTGCCTGTCCGGGTAAGGATGAGCACCAGGCATGAGTTCTCCGGGTCCTGGGACCGGTTCAAGCTTCCCTGGCTCTGGTCAGGCTGCGAGGTTGTATACGGTCGTCCGTATAAATTGTCCTCGAAAATGGGTTCCAGTGAAATCACACAAGAGGCTCTGGAACTTAAACATAAGCTGGGCCTGCTTTCATCTACCTAAACTCAAAACAGAAACATCCCGTCTGCATCAGACTTCTGCCTGGATTCTACGGAATCAAGCCTCTGTTCAGCAGCCTTTTTCTGGCTATCACGCCCGGCATTCCGGATAACCTTTTCAAACATCCTGGCGGCCACGCTGTACATTTCTCTTTGTTCGTAAATCAGCCCGGCCCGGTACATGGCGGTAACAGCCCATATATTTTCCTCTGGAAACTCCCATGCCAGCCGCAGATATTTATCCAGGGCATCTTCCAGGCGTCCCTGGTGCTGGGCGCCTTCTCCCAGCCAGAACAGAATCTCTGCCTGGATGCCTTTCTCAAAGTCCTCTCTTTGCTCCCACATGGAGGATAGGATCTCTTCCGCCTCAGACCACCGTCCCTTTTCCTGGATCATCAGGGCCAGGTTCAACCTGCGCTGAGGTTCAAGTCGCTGGGGATCCCTGCTTAAAAGGACCTGGTAGGTTTGCAGGGATTCTTCTTCGCGGCCCATATCCATTAGAATACCTGCCTTGGCCTCCAGAACGTCCAGCTGCTTATCCCCCTGGGCAAACTCCTGGGAAATCTGCTCCAGGTATCTCCAGGCCAGTTCCTTGTGTCCCTGTTCATAGGCATCCTGGGCCAGGAAAAGATATGCTGACTGGCCGGCCTGGGCGCTGGGAAACAAAAAAGCCAGGTTGCGGGCGGCTTCGGTATCATCCTGGCCCTGAAACTTTTCCTCCCAGAACAGGTAGTTAATGCTGTAATCCAGGGGGTAGGAATCTTTAAGGATCTGAAGGTCTTCCTGGTCGTCCCCCCAGAAATCCGCAGAGAACCTTTTTTCGATATTCATGCCCGCGGCATTTAAAAGCTCTTTGAAAAAAGGATACTGATTGCCCGGGAGGTCATTAAGATGCTGGTATTCACCGGTTAAAAGGGCGGCGCTCAGATGCAGGGTAAAGGGCAGATTGACGTCTTTGTCAAGAAGGTCTTTCCAGACGTTTTCAGCCTGCTCAAAGTCCTGATTCTGCAGCGTGAAGATGAACTCAAGAGAGGTCAGACCGGCCCTGACTTCCTGTGGAAGCAGGGCGGATGTAAGCTCCTGTCTGACGGATTTCAGGGCTTCAGACTCGGACCTGTCCTTGATACGGCTCAAAAAAGACGGCCATGAGCCCTGATCCGGTGTGCCAAGCTCAAAACTGTTCAGGGCGTACTCCTGCAGGTTCAGGGCGAATATATCCTTGAACCCGCGGCTTTTGGGATGCTTGAGGTCCCCGGACCACCGGCTGAAGGACTCTGTCTGCAGAAAATCTCCAAGGTTTTTCCAGAAATTGCGCAGGTCCCGGTCCTGAATATCCTGCAGATTTCTGTCCGCCATAGACCAGTGCCCCATGCTCCAGGCCGCCAGGACCTGTGAAACCTTTTTTCTATCAGAAGACGATACCCTGTCCAGGGCAGGGTCCTGGGAAACGTCCTGTGCAGCCTCGGAAAACGGGCCCGCCACTTCCTCCCAGAAGCTTTCCTCCGGCCAGGCCTTGCTTCCCAGGCTAAGAGCCTGAAGCATGATCTGTTTGCGTCCCTGGCTTATATCGTCCACAGACAGGGAGGAAAAGTACCATCTTTTCCAGACTGCCTGCCAGAGGAAAGAAAGTCCCTGTTCCTGATGCATAAGTTCGGCAGTCCTGTCCTTTCCCAGGTAATCCGAGCTTTGCACTGCATGCAGGACAGCCTGGTCAAAGTCTTCTTTCTGGCGGTGACTCCTGGACTGTAAAAAGAGGAGCCGACCCTTGTAGTCATCCCGGTCCTGAGCCTCGATCCGCCCAAGGACTTCCAGGGCCTGGCCTGGATCGCCCATTTCCAGCAGGGCTTCGGCGTATTCAAGCTTTTCCGGGGTGCCGGGAGATGCCTGCAAAAGGTTGTGGGCATAGATATCCAACGCGCCGTATTCCTTGAGCCATTCCAGGTATTCATCCTGGTTGTCCCATCTTTCTGCACCGGCTTGAAGGGGAAACAGGGCCAGGCAAAGGGTTAAAATAATGCGTTTCATAGTTCTTCCATGAGGATTAAAGGATTAAAGAATCAACTTGCACTTAGGAAATAAGTAATAATAACCTATACGTTGTCTTATCCAGCACTCACTTTTGAATACTATTATTTACTTGGCAATTCTCCATAGTCAAAAGTGAGTGCTGGATTGAAAAAACCCTGTAAAGATTATTTCTACTTACCGCCTAAGGATTAAACGGGGGGTGACCCCTCAACAACTGCTGATAATTTTATAGCCTCCCAAGGAGTCAGGTCAACATTCAAATCACCCTCAGCCAAAGCCGGTCTTTTTCTCAGTCATAAAAGCTACGGACACATAGGTGGGGTGCAACATATCGATTTTATTGCCAATCCTCTCTTATTCATATAATAAAAGTTTACATAATTTACATTATGAGACAAAAGTGCAGGGCAAAAAAGGGGGGTTGCCGGCTTCAGGCAACCCCCCTTTTTTGATCAATTTCCCCAGAACTATGAATCGGGCTTGATCTTTTTCAGATATTTATCCCGGCAATCGTAGCTGCAGAAGCAATAAACCTGTCCGTCCTTCTTGATGCGCACATCGCTGTCCTTGTCCACGTATGTCCCGCAGACAGGATCCTTGACCATGATCCCGGATGCGGCCAGCTTTTCCTTTTCCTTTAACTGAGCGTCTTTCTTTTTTTTCTGATCATTGGTCAACAGCTTGTACAGAATAAAAAGCACCACAGCTATTACTATGAATTTCATCATGGCAATTATCCCTGAAGTTACGGTTTATGTTTGAAATATCTTATGCCCTTCTAACCTGAATTCAAGCCCCTGTAGCAGCCTTGCTGCCACTTGTCCGTCCGGGAGCACCAGTTCAGGGAATATCTCCAGAAGCGGAATCAGAACAAAGGCCCTGGACCCCAGACCGTGATGAGGAAGGATCAGCCCTTCTTCGTTTATTTCCATGCCTGCAAACAGAAGTATGTCCAGGTCAATGACCCGGGGTCCGTTTCGCGGTCCCGGAATACGCCCCATGTTTTTTTCCAGTTCTTTTAAGGCTGCCAGAAGATCCAGCGGCTGCCAGGAATCACCACAGCGCATCCACATGACCTGGTTGGCGAACCAGGGTTGATCTTTCATCCCCTGAGGCTCTGTCAGGTAGACAGATGATTTTTTCACCAGAGAAAGTCCTGGCAGATCTGTCAGTAATTGCGCGGCCCTTTCCAGGTTGTCCGCTGGATTTCCCATATTGGAACCCAGGCTGATAAATATATCCTGCATAAACTCTGAACAGTCAGAATATTTCATTTAATATCTTGTAGTTATTATATTTGTCTGCATTTTTTCAGAAGATTCAGGGCAAGCTTGCAGACGAATACAATTATTTCAACATGTTACTGTTACACAAGAAAAAGCAGACGCACATTTATTGAAGTGATGCTCAAGGACTTATTCGACCTCCACATCCGTAACCATTCAGGGGGCACTCAGTTGTGGTTCCTGGCCATTGCGCCAAGGTCTGGGGACTGTCCCCGCTAAGTACTATCTTTGAAGGATCGTATCTGTTTAGCGCTTTTAAGGAAAGCAGGGGACAGGCACTCCGGGACCCACTTGAGCATCATTTTGTGCTTAAAACATCTCATTTTTTGGGACAAGTGGGTCCCGGAAGAGCCAGTCC
>NZ_QYZY01000186.1:0-2714 GCF_003838035.1 Desulfonatronospira sp. MSAO_Bac3
CTGGTTGCCCCGGGCTTCAGGGAAGACCCGGAAATCTTTGAAACTACCGTCACCCTGGTGCGCATCTGCTTTCCCTACATAATCTTTATTTCCTCCGTGGCCCTGTGCATGGGCATCCTGAATTCCATGAACCACTTCATGGCTCCGGCCCTGGCTCCGGCGCTCATGAACATCACCCTCATCCTGTCCGCCCTGGGAGCCTACTACTCCGGGATGAGCGTGGCCCTGGCCCTTTCCTTCGGGGTGCTGGCCTCGGGACTCATCCAGTGGTTGTTTCAATATCCTTTTCTGAAAAAATCCGGATTTGGCTGGAGGGGTAATTTTTCTCTCTTTGATCCCGGCGTAAAACGAATCGGGAAGCTTATGCTGCCCACAGTATTCGGAGCTGCGGTATACCAGCTGAACATCCTGGCCGGGACTATACTGGCCTCCTTTCTGGCCTCCGGCTCCATTGCCTATCTCTATTACGCCGACCGTCTGGTTCAGTTTCCCCTGGGGGTATTTGCCGTAGCCATTGGAACCGCTGCCCTGCCCTCCCTTTCCTCCCTGGCCGGAGACCGGGACATGCAGGGTTTCAAGAACACCCTCAACTCATCCCTGAGCCTGACCCTGTTCATAGCCCTGCCCTCCACTGCAGGACTCATTGGACTTAGCTACCCTCTAATTGATGTCATATTCGGACGGGGAGCCTTTGGTGACGATGCCGTGCAGGCCACCTCCCTGGCCTTAGTGGGCTTTGCAGTGGGCCTGCCGGCTTTTTCCTGCGTACGCCCCCTGCTCTCGGCATTTTACGCCCTTGAGGACACGGTTACCCCGGTGAAGATAGCCGTCATCAGTCTGGTGCTGAACATCGCCCTGGGCATCCTTCTCATGCAGCACCTGCAGCACCTGGGCCTGGCCCTGGCAGCCAGTCTATCCTCCTGGGTAAATGTCCTGCTTCTGGGCCTGGCCCTGGGCCGCAAGACCGGCCCCTGGCTTACCGCCGGATCAAACCTGGTGAAAATGACCCTGGCAAGTTGTGCTTTACTTTTCATGCTGAAATTTGTAAGTGTAACCTCGTGGATGGCTATGGCCCTTATTCCGGTATGGGCTGTGATCTATTTTGCCCTGGCCTGGATGCTCAAAATACCGGATGCTCAGATCTTAATAAATTCCCTGAAACATAAAAGCGGGCAAAAATAATCTGCTTTGCATCCAGAAAACACGCCCGCATAAAACAACAATAGAATCATTATACTATGCCAGAATTCAAGCCTTTACAGTTTTACAGCTACGACTGGTCCCGGAAAGACATTGACCCGGAAAAGGTCATATCACCGCCTTATGATGTCCTATCCCGGGAAGACATTCAGGAACTGGCCCGGGACGAATACAACGTGGTGCACATCGACTCCCCTGTAAGCTATGATCACGCCCGGGAGCTCCTGGATCAGTGGATAAAAAAGCAGGTGCTCACCGCGGACCAGCAGCCCGGGTACTACATCCTGGCCTCGGAATATAAGACCCGGGGCAAATCCCGTACCCGCTGGGGGATCATGGGGGGACTAAGGCTGGAGCCCTTCGGGGAAAACGTATTCCCCCACGAGGAAACATATCCCAAGGCCAAAGAGGACAGACTCAACCTCATGCAGGCCACCCAGGGGCAACTGAGCCCTGTATTCGGGGTCTATGACGACCCGGAGCAATACGTGGAGAAAATCGGAGAAATATGCTCCGGCCAGAAGCCTATTATCTCGTTTACCCAGGAAGACGGCGTGTACAACAGGTTATGGCCGGTACCTGCAGAACATAACCCGCAGATACAAAGCCTGATGCAGGACAGAAAAATCTTCATCGCCGACGGCCATCACCGCTACGAGACCTCCCTTTATTTCATGCACAATCAGCCGGCAAGAGACAATGCACCGTGGGAATACATATTTATATACTTAAGCAACATCTCCTCGCCGGGACTGGAGATCTTTCCTTATCACCGCACGGTTTCCTGGGATAAAGAGTTCGACTGGCAAAAGGTCATGGAATCCGCCGGGAGGTACTTTGATATCATTCCCAGGGAAGACCCCTCTTTCCCGGAAGAAATGCCAAGGACAGACATGCTCATGCTGTGCCTGCCGCACATAAATTATCTGCTCATCCCCCGTCAGCCCGGAGAGGATATATTCGACAAAATCGGGGCATACGTCCTGGACCGGGTTATGCTTCGTGATATTATGGGCCTTGACGATGAGCAGCTGGCTTCGGGTAAATACCTGCACTACACCCACGAGGAAGACCAGACCCTGGAAAAGGTCAGAAGCGGGGAACTGCAGGCGGCTTTTTTCCTGCAGTCCGTACCCATCAATATCATGCAGGAGGCCTGCCAGGCCGGGCGGGTCATGCCCAGAAAATCCACCTTTTTCTATCCCAAGCTGCCCACGGGCATGCTCTTTCATCTCTGGGACAGGTAGCGCTTAAGAAGCAGCATATGAAACAGGGCGGTGCAGACCTGTTCCCGCGTGGGTTGGCCCAGCCTGAAGCTGGCTTTCGCTTCTCAGTGGACTCTTTATTATTGTCAGTCTTTTTGGTCCCGGGAAATAACTGGAAGGTTCTGGATCTTGGATGCGGGTGCGGCGTGGTGGGCCTGGGTCTTATTCTGGCCAACCCGGGAAAAGAGATCCAGGTCACTGGAGTGGACAATGATCCGGAAATGATCGAGTGCGCACGCCAGAACAGCC
>NZ_QYZY01000187.1:0-11751 GCF_003838035.1 Desulfonatronospira sp. MSAO_Bac3
CCCCTTTTCATCTCCACCCGGGCCAGTCCGGGCAGGGCCTGAACCTTGAGATTCTCATGCCCGGAGGCTTTTTCAAAGAGCTTCTGGGCATCTTCCAGGCGGCCCTTTTGCAGGTAGGCCCTGGCCCCGGGCAGAAGAATATCTTCTCTACCTGCGTACCAGTCCTGAAAATCATCAGCCGCTTGCGCAGCCGCTGCAAAATCCTTCTGCAGCAGAGCGACATTCACTGCCTCGCTCCAGGCCTCAAAATAGACTGCCGGACTTTTCTCCGGTCCCTGGTGGACTATCCTCTGCAGATGCTTGCGGGCCTGTTCAAACCTTTGCTGGGCAACCAGGTTTCTGGCCAGCCTGAGGTTCAGCTCCGGATCATGCTTTTTATCCGCCAGCTCCTCCCGGATTATCTCTTCCCCGGAATAATAATCCCCCCACAGCAGCAAACGCTCAGAATAGACAAGCCTGATCCGCCTCTTTTCTTCCCCTTTCAGCCTGTCCAGGGTCTTGGTGTATATTTCCCGGCACATCCTGTACCTGCCTAAGGAAGCCAGGACATCGGCAACCTGGATGAATCTGTCCGCATCAAATTCTTGAGAACGTACAAACTCTTCAGTTAGTGACACGGCTTTGCTGCGGTTGCCCAGGGCTGCTTCCAGCCGGATACGGTAAAGGGCCATAAGGGAACCGTCGGGATGAGTGGACTCAATTCTTTCCAGAACCTGCCCTGCCTTAGACAGGTGCTCTTCTTTACCGCTTTGCAGCAAGAGCTCCAGGAGCATTTCTCCGGCCTCTTCATGGGATATCCTTGCATCCCCGGGAACCACTGTAGAAGATCCCAGTGACTCGGCCGGCTTGGCCCCGACAAGGCCCAGCAGCAAAATGACAAAGACGGCAAGCGCCAGCCATCTGTCAAATATACATTGTCCTGTGGCTTGAAAGACCTGTTTTTCTCCTGTTCCCCTTCCTTGCCGCCCGTCTTTCAGGCGAAAGGGAAGGGTCAGGGAAGGGTTCCAGGCGGCACCCGGCATGTGCTCAGGCATCAGCTGGATCTTCATCCCCTGGCTACCGGGATTCAAGGGTCTTCTCCATCTGCTCTATTGCCTCATCATACCGCTCCGCCCACATGAGCACCTGGGCGTAATGCCGCCTGACCTGGTTGTCCCCGGGCCTGGATTCCAGAACCCTTTCGTACTCCTGGATGGAAGCCTCGTAATCCCCCTTCCAGCTGAGCACCCGGGCCAGCTTGAACCGCGCCTCGTCCTGCCTGGGGTTGTCCTGCAGATATTCCCGGTAAATGTCTGCCGCCCGGTCATACTGTTCCAGCATGGCATAAATCTCACCCAGCTCCAGGCGGGCTTCCCCGGTTATCTTGTCTTCTGGAACAGAGGCAAACATTTCCCGGGCTTTGTCAATCTCATCCGTCCAGTAGTAGACTCTGGCCAGTTCCAGCCTGGCCTGGACAAGATCAGGCTTTTCATCCAGCACCCTGTGGTACTGGTCTATGGCTTCATCGTAGCGCTGCACGTAGCTAAGCAGCCTGGCCAGCTCCAGCCTGGCCTGCCAGTCCTCTATCTCATCCTTGAACTCAGGTGACACCCTCTCCTGCTGCATGAGAAAATCGCCCGGGGAATCCTCTGCCTGCACAGAACCTGCAAAAAAGAACACAGCTGCACTGAAAATAAATAAAATAAATATCTTCATCATTCTTCTCCCAGAATCCGGTAATAAATATTGATGGCTTCCTCAAACCGTCCCTGGCTGGTGAGTATCTGCGCCCTCAAAAAAAGGGCGTATTCCCAGTCTGACCTGAGTTCCAGGGCCTGGTCCACTAATTCCAGGGCCTGCCCGGAATCGTTTATGGACCAGTAGGCCCGGGCCAGCTTGAGTAAAACCCTGGCATCATCAGGATATCTCTGACGCAAGACTTCAAAAGCATCCCTGGCCTGGTCCGGTCTGCCTGTTGCAAGGCTGGAATCACCCAGGCGGTCTAAGAGCATGTAGCTGATCTTACCCTTTTCCAGAGCCCGGCTGTAATAAGCGGCGGCCTGTTCATAATCTCCCTGTGCAAAGGACTGCTGACCCTTACGCCACAACACCTCTTCCTGGTTGAAGTGCATATAGGCCCAGGGTGTTACAAGCATCAAAAAAAGCAGCATAAGGGCAAAGCCTGTATACTGCTTGGTTTTTGCGGAAAACAAGTCAAGGTTCATGCCTTACCCTGAAATAGCCGGCCCTAAACTTTATGAATTTTCATCTTTTCTCAATGCCTCTACCGCGCTTTGCTCATCCGGATGAATCTCAAAGACCCCCCTGTCCAGCCTGGTTATGGAAAACAGTTTGCCAACGTTGGGTCTTACACCGAAAAACACCAGCCTGCCTCGGTTCTTCATGGTCTTCACAGTGGAAAGCAGAGCCGAAAGACCGGAGCTGTCCATAAATTCAACTTCAGATAAATCCAGGGCTACTTTCTCTTTGCCCTGCAGAATATAATCTACCATCCAGCCCTTGAAGCTCGAGGAGTTTTCTGCATCAATTCGTTCTACCATTGGCCTTATAACCAAAATATCATTAATATTTCTGGACTCAAAAAACATTCAGGCCATCCTGTTGCTGCTGTCATTCAGTTTAATCTTATTTACCCTTACTCTGAACATATATCCCGGTCAAGTCATCCTCGAAGCCTACCACGCCTTTTGAGGCGGCTGAGACCCTGCCTGCAAGATCCTGCACCTGGAAATCATCCCTGGACAAAAGCCCGAAGCAGAGTTCCCTGAAGGCCTCGTACCCGAAAATATCCTTTCCGTTCACCCGGCACTCGTAAAACCCATCGGTATACATGAAAAGCTCCCAGTCCCGGCCGCATTCAAGAAATCGACTCTTGTACTTTTCCTGGTGAAAACCAAGCAGGGCCGCAGTGGGCTCAATCTCATGCAGACTTTGACCATCGCGCAGAAATGCCGGACAGTGCCCGGCGTTTATATATTCCAGCCTGTTCTTCAGGGGATCAATATCCACGGCCATGAGGGTTACAAAGTCGCCCATATCTCCCACTGTCTGCATGAGCTGACTGTTGAGGGCCTCAAGAAGGTGCGGCAGGGGGAGGACAGCCTCATCAAAATGAAAAACTGTGCGGACCATGGACATAAGAAAAGCCGCCCTGGCCCCGTGCCCGGAAACATCGGCTATGACGCACCGAAGGCCGTCATGGCCCAAGGGCAGATAGTCAAAATAATCACCACCGGCCAGACCAGAGGGCTGATAAAATCCGCGTGCGTAAAGACCTTGAGAGTGGTATTCCGTGGAGGGCAGAATGCTTGTCTGCAGGTCGCTCATGGCCTGCAGTTCTTTGGACAGTCTGCTGTGGGCCTCTTGAGCCGAGCGCTTGGCCTGCAAAAGCTCCAGGTGATTTTTGACCCTGGCCTTGATTATGGGAAAATGAAAAGGCTTGGTAATGTAGTCCACAGCCCCCAGGGAAAGGCCGTAAGCTTCATCTTCAACATCGGATCTGCCGGTTACGAATATCACCGGGATACCTGCCGTGCCCGGATCGGCCTTGATCCTTCTGCACACTTCATACCCGTCAATACCCGGCATCATGATATCCAGAAGTATCAGGTCCGGAGGATCGTCTCCAAAGATTATCTGCAGGGCTTTGTCTCCGTGCAGGGCTGTCTGGACCCTGTAGTCATCCTTTAGAATGGAGCTAAGGATACGGATGTTCAGCGGAGAATCATCCACCACAAGTATTTTGTATTTTTTTTGCATCATGTACTGCATGCCAGACCAGGTCTCATCCTTTCTAATCTCGATTTAAACCTGATCGTGCAAAGGGTCAAGCAGATAAGACATGGCAAAGTTTATGATAACTGCCTGTCATCACTGAACTCATAAGTTCCTTCACTCCAGGCAATAAGGTGAGCAACCTTTGAGCATACATCAATGCAAGCTTGGTCGAATCGACCATATAAAAAAATTCATATTTTCTACCAATACGAATGCACACTACTATATATTATAAGAACAAACTGTTATAGACTGATTATTAAAGTTCAACCATATTTTTAAAAAGATTATCGGACGGGCATTCCAGTCATTGTATTATAATGACATAATAAAATATAATCAGAAAAACAATATTTTGTAGAGTACTGTCCCATGTTATACTTAAACTGTAAAACTGTTTATTATAAACAAAGATTAAAAATGAATAAACAACAGATATACTTTTTATTTTAATTTTACATTAGATGCTGACTCTTTTTTTAAAATCCAGACATTTTTTTAAAAAATTCTCTTGACTGATTTAAACTTATTCATTATACATAAACTCAACAAGGCACAAATTATAAAAATTAACAAGTGCAGGCTGTTTAAAATTTGGTTTAAGCCGGATTGTCCTTTAAGGATAGTTCGGCTTTTGTGTTTAAATTATAGCACAGGAAAAGGTGAGCAAAATGCATGTATTTAAATCTTTTTTCAACTCAATAATAAATTTCCGCTGTAAAATATCTTCATGGCTTTCATGCCTTGGAATGCAGTATCCTGATGAAAGCACAAGCAGAAGACATAAGTTTTGACTTTGGATAAACATGTCTATTTTCTTTCTGTATGGAAACAAATAAAAACAAAAAATTGAGTAGTGGCATCTGACATCCAGTACAACATGCATGTTAAATTACCATGACAGTCTTTACCGGCACCTTGCCTGCAATTTCCTGTTGCTATGCTTTACAATGCACAAAAAGATAACCATTTGTTTTTATTTGATTTTTAAGCAGAAGTCTACGCCTGCAAAATTTTGTCTTCCTGCAGGCGAGCAACATACAGGTGAAAAAGGAGGAATGACCTATGCTGCTGACAACCGTGTGTAAGGAATGCAAAAAAGAGTATTCGTATGACCCCCGTTTTGACGCTCTTGCCTACACCCAGGGCAGATGCAGAGAATGCGCAGACAGGAAAGGCATACGCAGAGTTGATCTGACAAGAAAATTCTCCGAGCGCGGCCGGGGTCACAAGCTTTAGACTTTCCGGCAGCTTCCAGCCCGAAAAGATTGACACGCTGACAGGGCCTTGAATATTGCAGCTCAAAGCTGCAGGCAGTACGGGAGAGCCATTCAGGGGGCGTAACCATTCAAGGGGTCCTCGGTGCTGATTACTGGCACAAGGCCCGGGGACTGTCCCGCCAGAGGCGTGAATCCGGCACCCCCCTGAATGGTTCCGATAAGGCGGCAGGGACAGGGAATCCTCTCCCTGCCGCAAATCAGTTTGGGATGGAGACCGGCTGTTACATGGCGTTTTTAAACAGCTGTATAATATCCTCAACCGTTCCAACACGGGGGTTGGTGCCTGCGTTGCCGTCCTGCATGGCCTGTCTGGCCATGGGCTCGATATCTGACTCCTTCACACCCAGTTCCGACAGTCCCTGAGGTATTCCCACGTCTCTGGAAAGACGCTGGATGGCGTCAATGGCCTTTTCAGCAGCCTCTATCTGTCCCAGTCCACAGGTATTTTCGCCAAGGGCTGCAGCAATCTCCGCAAATTTCTCCGGATTGACCATGAGGTTGTACCTTTCCACATGGGGCAACAAAACAGCATTGGCAATGCCGTGGGGCAGATCCAGCAGGCCGCCCAGCTGATGGGCCATGGCATGCACGTAGCCCAGGCCGGCATTGTTAAAGGCCATGCCCGCCTGCAATGAAGCATAGGCCATACCTTCCCTGGCCTGCATGTCCTGTCCGTTGGCTACGGCCCGGCGCAGATACTTGCCAATGAGCTTTATGGAGTGCAGGGCCAGGGCATCGGCGTTTTCGTTGGGATCCTTGGTCACATAACACTCTACAGCATGGGTCAGAGCGTCCATTCCTGTGGCTGCGGTCAGTGCCGGCGGCTTGCCCACCATCAGATCCGGATCGTTGATGGACACCTTGGGCAGGTTCCTCCAGCTGACAATAACGAATTTGACCTTCTTTGCCGTGTTGGTGATTACGCAGTGCCTGGTCACCTCGCTGCCGGTGCCGGCAGTGGTATTCACAGACAGAACTGGAGGCAGTTCATTGTTCAGGGTTTCAATACCGGCATAGTTGTCGAACAGATCCCCTTCATGGGTTGCGGCGATGCCGATTCCCTTGCCGCAGTCATGGGTGCTGCCTCCCCCGACGGTGACGATCATGTCGCAGGACTCGGAGTTGTACACCTTGAGCCCGTCTGCGATATTGGTATCCTTGGGGTTGGGCTCGAACCCGTCAAATACAGCAAACTTGATGCCGAAGCTCTCAAGAGAGGCCTTGACTGTATCCACCGGTCCCCCGGCAATCTTGACCAGGTCCGGATCACACACCATCAGGGCTTTGGTTCCGAACATTTTCGCCCTGGAACCGATTTCACTTACAGTACCCCTGCCGATAAAATTCACTGCGGGACACAAAAAGTCTGCCATTTTACTCCCCCTTGGTTTTAGTTTTCCAAAACAGGATTGAGCTTTTCAATCCGGGCCTTTCTTTTTTTGGCCAATTTCTGGAATGTACTGAACACATCTGAAACAGGCCTGATTTTTTCCGCGGCATCCGTGTAAAACTGCTGAGCCCGCTCTTCCATCCGCTGCAGAAGCTGCATTATTTCCGGCCTGCTGATGCCTGCGGCATCGGGCTGAGACAGTTGATAACTCTTTTCTTCCAGACCCTGGACAGGTTCCAGGATCATCTCGGAGATATTTTCCTGTCTTGCCCTGGCCAGGTTTTTGGCATTTTTGAGGTTTTCTTTTGCCAGGGCCTGCAGCAGCTCGGAACAATCCTGCATGTCCGGATTGTTCATGGCCTGCTGTATAAATCCGCCGTCCTGCTTTTCCATTGCAATGGCATAGTCCAGGACACCTCCGAAGTTTTTCAGGGACATTTTTAAACTCCTGTTGAAATACGCATAACACCTTGACTCAGGGTCTGTACGCGTGTTTTGCCATGACCTGATTCTTACGGCCTGCTTAGAACCAGCGGCTGATTACCACCTTGGCATCCGTGAAGAACTGGAATACATCCTGGCCCTGGCCTTTGTGGGTCCCGAACATGGAATCGCCTGCGCCGCCGAAAGGAAAAAAGCTCATGGGGGCGGCTATACCGACATTGACGCCCACCATGCTGGGCTTGACTTTATACTTGAATTCCCTTGCAGCCCCACCGCTGGAGGTGTATATGCAGGCGGCATTGGCCAGACCTGTACTGTTGGCGTAATCAATGGTCTCCTGCAGGGACCCGGCCCGCAGAACCGACACCACCGGCCCGAAGATCTCCTCCCTGGCAATGGTCATGTCCTTGCTCACGTTATCGAAAATGGTCGGACCGACATAAAACCCTTCGGGATTTTCCACTGCCGGGTTTCTGCCGTCCAGGACCAGCTCCGCCCCTTCTGATATTCCCTTTTCAATATACCCAAGCACCCTTTCCTTGTGGGCTGCTGATACCAGGGGGCCCATCTGGGTACCCGAATCAAGGCCGTCCCCCACCTTCAGATTGCGGGCCTGCTCCACAAACTTTTCCAGGAATTCATCGGCTATGTCTCCCACAGGGGCCAGAACCGCACCAGAGAGGCACCTCTGTCCAGCACATCCGAAAAACGAGGTGATGATGGAGGGCATGGCCTTGTCTATATTGGTGTCAGGCATCACAGTGATTACATTCTTGGCCCCGCCCAGGGACTGCACTCTTTTGCCGGTTTCTCCGCAACGCTTGTAAATGTATCTGGCCGTGGGTGTGGAGCCCACAAAGGAAATCCCCTGGATGTCCGGGTGGTCCAGCATGGCGTTGACCACTTCTTTAGATCCGTTCACCATGTTCACCACCCCTTCAGGCAGATCGATTTCCTCCATGAGCTCAAAAATCAGCCCCTGGGTCATGGGCACCTGCTCTGAAGGCTTGAGAACAAAGGTGTTGCCGGTGACCAGGGCGTAAGGCATGAACCACCAGGGGACCATGGCTGGAAAATTAAATGGCGGGATACACCCGAATACCCCCACGGGCTGGCGCTCGCTGCTGCAGTCAATGCCCCTGGCGATGTCTTCCAGGGTGGACCCCATGGCAAGGCTTGTCACACCGGTGCTGTGCTCTACATTTTCAATCATGCGGCGGACCTCGCCCCGGGATTCATCCAGGGTCTTGCCCATTTCCCGGACCAGGGTCCTGGAAATATCTTCAAAGTTTTCCTCAAACACCTCTTTCAGGGCAAACATATACCTGGCCCTTTTGATGGGAGGCACGGTGCGCCATTCCTGAAACGCTTCCCTGGCGGCCTGCACAGCCCTGTCCACCTCGGAAGCAGTGCTGTATGGCACCTGGGCCAGCTTCTCTCCTGTGGCTGGGTTCCATACTGTTCCAGTTTCAGTGGTGCCGGACTGCTCCCATTCACCATTGATGTAATTTTTCAAAAGCGGCAAACTCATAATCAAATCCTCCAATATTTTTTATCTGTTGTTTTAAACATGCTGTCACAAAGACTTGTCATTTTATGCCTGCGGCACGGACTGCTCCCCTCCTTGGTTAAGGAGGGGCCGGGGGTGGTTCGTTCTGATTAACCACTTCCTTATCCAGATTCCCGCAGGTTCGGCTATGTCGTTGTCACAAAAACTTGTCATTATATGCCTGCAGCACGGACTGCTCCCCTCCTTGGTTAAGGAGGGGCCGGGGGTGGTTCGTTCTAAATAACCACTTCCTTATCCAGATTCCCGCTACCTTCCGCTAAAGCACCTGATAATAGAGCTCCACAATCTCATCTCTGGTTGCCTTCCTGGGGTTGTTTCCCGGACTGCCGCTGGCCAGTGCGTCATCAGTCATCTTGTGCACCAGAGGATCAAGTTTCTCCCGGGTCACCCCGAGCTGACTCAGGGAGGGGATTTTCAGCTGTTCTATCAGCTCCTTGGTCCTGTCTGCACAAAGCCTGGCCGCCTGGTGCACAGGAAGGCCTGCTACAGGCTGGTCCATGGCCTCAGCGATCGCGGCGTAACGCTGGGGAGCACCCAGCAGTGAAAAATCTGTAATCACACCCAGCAGGGCGGCATTGGAAACGCCGTGAGCTATGTGGAAATTGGCCCCGATGGGCCTGGACATGCCGTGCACCAGGGCTACTGAAGAATTGGTAAAGGCCATGCCGGCCTGCAGAGAGCCCAGTTGAGTCTGGCTCCTGGCCTCCAGATCGTCCGGATTGGCCCAGGCCCTGGGCAGATATGTATTGATGAGCCTCACTGCGGACAGGGCCAGCATATCGCTCATGGGCTGGGATTTGACAGAAACATAGGCTTCAATGGCGTGGGTCAGGGCGTCCAGGCCGGTGCTGGCGGTAATGTGCCTGGGGCATTTCAGGGTAAGCAGGGGATCTATGACCGCCACCCGGGGCATCAGCCAGGGGCTGATGAGCAGCATTTTTACATCAGTGCGGGCATCTGTGATAATGGTTACCATGGTGGCTTCACTTCCGCTTCCAGCGGTAGTGGGGATGGCCATGACCGGCAGACCGGGGCCGGGAATCTTGTCTATCCCGGCATAATCCAATATCCGGCCCTCATTCACGGCCTCAATGGCAATGGCCTTGGCTGCATCAATGGGGCTGCCGCCTCCGCAGGCCACGAGAAAATCGCACCCGTGCCGGCGCAAAAGCTCCAGGCCCTTTTCTACATGCTCCAGGGTGGGCTCGTCGTCCACCTCGTCAAAGACCACAACCTGCAATCCGGCTTCATTCAGAGAATCAAGGGCCGGGGCAATGACATTCATTTCTTTAAGGGTACTGTCCGTGACCAGCAAAACCCGGGTGGCTCCACTGCGCAGGGCCTCTGGTCCTGCCTTGGCGGAAAAACCGCTTCCACAATGAATCGTCGGGGGTGACCTGAAGGTACAGTTTTTCATAACTTATCTCCTGAGCTTGCAGAAAATGGTTGTGCAGCATCCCTCACTGCCCGGTGAAGTGCTGACAGGACTATATGGTTACTTTTTTAGAGTGCACCATCATGACCGGGACTCCATGATGCCCAGCATTTCTTTTTCCACATCGCATACATGGTCATACATGGCCTGAGCAGCCTTCTCCGCGTCCCTGGCCACCAAGGCGTCCAGAATGCGCTGATGAGCATCTACTACGTGCTGGGAAAAATCCGGGCCGGGCTTGACCTCCACCTTGACCTCTGCAAGGAGCTTGTTCACAAAATCCAGGATCATTACCAGGACCGGATTACCGGATACCCTGGCCAGGTGTACGTGAAAATCGATTTCGTGCTCCCCGCCGATGATGTTTTCGCCCCGCTCCAGAGTCCGGGAACAGGCATCGTTTAAGGACTGCAGGTATTCCAGGTCCTTGTCGCTGAGCTTTTCCACCAGCTTGGAGGCCAGATAGGGCTCTATGAGCTTTCGCACCTCGGAAAGCTCTTTTATGGACACATTCTGGAAATGAAGAAAATGGCCGATTGCATCCCTGGTAAAATCCATGCCCACTTCCTTGACCACCGGCCCGCCTCCCGAGCCTTTTTTGATTTCCAGAAGTCCCATTGTTTCCAGGGAGGATAAAGCCTCCCTCAAGGTGAACCGGCTGACCCCGAACTCGGACATGAGCTTTTGTTCCGACGGCAGCCGATCACCGGGCTTGAGTCGCCCCATAAGAATGTTGCTTCGAATCTGGTTGATTATAAAAACTGAACGTTTTTCGTTGGTTACATGCTGAAACATAGTTAATTTAATAATTTTTTCCGGTTGATGTTTAAGGCGGCTATGACCGCAATCCATTTTTCCTCACGCAAAGACGCGATGATCGCAAAGGAAGAACTCTATCTTTTCTCTGTGCCTGGCAATGTTCAACCGGGCCTGCTCCTCAGTAAAGGAAGGGAGCTAAATATCGAACCTCCCCCAACCCCTCCTTAGCCAAGGAGGGGAGCAGATCGAGGCGTGGCAACACTCTGACGCATGCATCTGTATAAACACTCCGTCTGGATCGTGACTAAACTTCCACCCCCCAAATAAATCCAGGCCACGGTACAGCTCCCCTCCTTAGCCAAGGAAGGGCCGGGGGTGGTTGTATGAAATCCCTACCTTATAAACATTCCAGAAACCCACTACCCAAGTAAATCCAGGCCACAGTGCTGCTCCCCTCCTTAGCCAAGGAGGGGTCGGGGGTGGTTGTATGAAATCCCTACCTTATAAACATTCCAGAAACCCACCACACAAGTAAATCCAGGCCACGGTGCAGCTCCCCTCCCTTAGGAAGAAAGTATGGGTGTATGGGAGTATCCATGTGTGGGTATAAAGATATCTTGACTCCCATACTTTCATACTCCCTTACGCCCTTACTCCCTTACTCCCATACTCCCATACTTCTTAAGGCCAGGGGTGGTTGTATGAGATCCCTTCCTTAAACAATCGATGTGGAAGCAAGGCTGCCTGTTTATAAAATGGATGTCAACAAATATTATAATATTTATATTTTAAAATATATAATCTTTACAAAGGCGCTTTCACTGGTATATTCATCCAGACTCGGATATACGTAATTTCAGCCCATCCGGCTCACTGGGATATCCAGCCCAGGCTGCGTAACTCTTCAGGGGGGAGATATGCCAATTTGCCTGTCTACCATGTGGGCAATGCCTTGCTGGGGATTTTTTATTCTTCAAAACCGTGTGTGCGGAGCACCTGCCTGCCCGCTAAAATTCCGCAGGACAGCAAAGCGCATTTTAGTCGGGTGTGAAGCCTGAAGGCTTCCCGTGCCAGAGAAGATTTTTTTGGCACGGGC
>NZ_QYZY01000188.1:0-5109 GCF_003838035.1 Desulfonatronospira sp. MSAO_Bac3
CATGTGGCATGGCTTCCTGCCTGGAGGCATACAGCCCGGAGGGGGACTGGCTCTCCCCGCACTTATTTTTAAAACATGTCAATCATCCCACAGAAAAATAAGTGCGGGGGTGCCTGTCCCCTGCTTTCGTTAAAAAGAGCTAAACTGTTACATAGCAGGAGACTTAATCTATGCGTACAAAAATGCGCCTGGGAGAAATGCTCATCCAGGAAGGTCTTTTGACCCAGCAGCAGCTGGAAAAATCCCTGTCCGCCAACAGGGGGACCGGGCTCAAGCTTGGCCAGTTCCTGGTACGCAACAATATCTGCCGCGAGGACAACATTGTGGACATGCTCAGCCGCCAGCTGCGCATTGACCGCTACGATCCCTCCCGCTATCCGGTGGACAGCAGCCTTGCAGACCTTATCACCTCCGACCAGGCCAGGGAGTACAACACCGTTCCCCTGGCCAGATCCGGAAAGCTGCTGCGTGTAGCCACCCCGGACCCCCTGGACCTGGAATCCCTGGACGCCCTGGAGGTGGTCACCGGCCTGGAGATAGAGCCCGTGGTCTGCACCGAGTCAGACTTCGAGCAGGTGTACGGCTCCTTGTACGGCATGTACTGGAACATAGATGACGTCCTGGAAGACGTGGAGCAGGAGGAGCTAAGCGTCGAGGACCAGCAGGGAGGCGGCGGAGAAACCCAGGACATACACACCCTGGAAGAAGAAGCAGACCAGGGTCCGGTAATCAAGCTGGTCAACTCCATCCTGGCCCAGGCGGTGAAGCAGGGAGCAAGCGACGTGCATCTGAGCCCGGAAAAAAACAGGGTCCAGGCCAGGTTCCGGGTGGACGGCAAGCTAAGGGAAGTCCCTTCCCCGCCTTTAAATATGATGCCTTCCATTGTTTCCAGGATCAAGGTCCTGGCCGGAATGGACATTTCCGTATCGCGCATGCCCCAGGACGGGCGCTTTACCGTGGGCATGAAGGGCAGGGAGATCCATGTCCGGGCCTCCTGCATCCCCACCATACACGGGGAAAACGTGGTCCTGCGCCTTCTGGACCTGAGCGCCAGGACCTTTGAGCTGGAAGAACTGGGCATGAACAGTGATGATTACCAGAAGATGAGCGAGGCCATTGACACTCCCTATGGCATGATCCTGGCATCCGGTCCCACCGGCAGCGGCAAGAGCACCAGTCTGTATGCCATCCTGCGGCGCATAAACCAGCCGGACATAAATATCATCACCCTGGAAGACCCTGTGGAATACCGGGTGCAGGGCGTGCGCCAGGTGCAGCTCAACACCCGCTCGGGCATGACCTTTGCCTCGGGCCTGCGCTCCATCCTGCGCCAGGACCCGGACGTGATCATGGTCGGGGAAATGCGCGACGCCGAGACTGCCCGCATAGGCGTGCAGGCGGCCATGACCGGGCACCGGGTGTTGTCCACCCTGCATACCAATGACGCTGCAGGCGCAGTGGCCAGGTTCATAGACATGGGCATAGAGCACTACCTGGTCTCCTCAGTCCTGGTAGTTTCCTTTGCCCAGCGCCTCATGCGTAAAAACTGCTCCAAGTGCGCAAAACCGTACACACCGTCAGACAGGGCCCTAAAGGCCATGGGCCTGGAAAACTCCACTGACTGCACCTTTATGCAGGGCCAGGGCTGCTACTCCTGCATGAATACGGGCTTTAGCGGACGTACAGCCGCCTTTGAGGTCTTAAGGGTTGACGACGAAGTCCGGGAAATGATCCAGACCGGAACCACCGGAACCCAGATGGGCCGGAGTCTCTCCCGGTCCGGCAAACTGCATGACCTGCGAAGCGACGCCGCCCGCAAAGTCTGCCAGGGGATGACTACTGTGGAGGAGGCCATGACTGTCGTCATGACTTGAGCCCATGCCACCATTTAAGTACAAAGCCATAAACGATCAAGGTGCCACAGTCTCCGGCACTATAGATGCCGCAGATCCCGGTGAGGCCCAGGAAAAGCTGGTCCGGCAGGGGCTTATTCCGCAGCAGGTCAGTACATCCAGGGAAGTGTTCGGGGATTTGAGCGGCAGGATCAACCTGTTTCTGGCCCGGGTCAGGCTCACAGACCTGGTCATATTCACCAAGCAGTTTCGCACCCTGATGAAGGCCGGCCTGCCCATGGGATCTTTGCTGGATGTCCTGGAGGAGCAGACCGAAAACCTGAAGCTCAAAAGAACAGCCGCCAGGATGAAAAAGGATATCCAGGAGGGTGGTACCCTGGCCGAGGCTTTTGAAAAGGAGCCCCAGATATTTTCTCAGTTGTACTGCAACATGATCCGGGCCGGCGAAAGCAGCGGACGCATGGTGGACGTACTGGACCGCCTCATCTACCTTATGCAGCACGAGCACAAGGTAAAATCGGATATAAAAAGCGCTCTGCGCTACCCGGTCATCGTGGTCATCGCCCTGTTTGCGGCGTTTCTTTTTCTGCTCACCTTTGTCATCCCCCAGTTTGTGGGCATATTCGAGGGGGCAGGCATTGAACTGCCCCTGCCCACGCGCATCAGCCTGGCTCTTTATCAGTGGATAGTGGTCTACTGGCCGGTGAGCGTGGGAACTGTCATTTCCCTGGCTGCAGGGCTGTATATCTTTTTGAGGACTGAAAAGGGGCAGTACGTCAAGGACCTGGTATTACTCAGGATCCCGGTGCTTGGCCCTGTTCTTCTAAAAGCGGCCATGTCCAGGTTTGCCTCCATCTTTTCCATTCTCCAGGCCAGCGGAGTCTCAGTCTTAAACGCCATGGACGTACTCACCGGGACCATAGGCAACAAGGTCATTTCCGGCGAATTCCAGCGCATCCAGGCAGAGCTGCGCCAGGGCAGAGGGATATCCGGCCCCCTGGGTCAGTCCAGATTCTTCACCCCCATGGTCATCAGCATGGTGGCCACCGGAGAGGAAGCCGGAAACCTGGACGAAATGCTCTCCGAGGTCTCCATCCATTACGACGACGAGGTGGAATACGCTGTCAGCCGCATGTCCGAGACCCTGGGTCCGGTACTCATCGCCATGCTGGCCGGGGTGGTGGGCTTCTTTGCCCTGGCCATCTTTCTGCCCATGTGGGACATGGTGCAGACCATTTGATGGAAAGGGGCATTCTTATTGTTCCCACGCTCTGCGTGGGAACATTCTCCGGACGCTCAGCGTCCACGAATGACCGCGGGAGTGGCCCAAAGACATTCCCTTTTTCTTATGATCCAGCACTCACTTTTAAATGCTTTTATTTTCCTGGTACTTCTCCATTGCCAAAAGTGAGTGCTGGATCGAAAGACGTCCCCACGCAGAGCGT
This sequence comes from Desulfonatronospira sp. MSAO_Bac3, assembly GCF_003838035.1. NCBI lineage: Bacteria > Pseudomonadati > Thermodesulfobacteriota > Desulfovibrionia > Desulfovibrionales > Desulfonatronovibrionaceae > Desulfonatronospira > Desulfonatronospira sp. MSAO_Bac3. Next base: position 3,299 of record NZ_QYZY01000188.1, read on the forward strand.
GGGAACGATAAAAGAAAAGACAGATACCGGATATGCAGACTTACAAAAAAGAAGAACTGATGATTCAACGGATATCGTGAGGAATTTCATTTCTGTCCTGGAAAGCATTAAAAATAAGAAAAGAGACAAGATCGCTGTGCTGCGGAAAATAAGCTTGAAGCTGTTATTCTTACCATTGAAGAACATGAAAGAATACAGAAACTTGCCGACATCATGGAGCATCTGCAGCTTTCTAAGTTGATTAAAGAACGAGAAAAAACACCTATAGACGAGTACGTTGATTTTTAGCAGCTTTTATCCAAGCACGGGCTTGGAAGAGATGAACTATAAGCTCAAATTCAATGTTCAACCTGTTCTGCACTTGACATTGTCCATGAAAATTCATACTCATCATATGAATTTTCATGCATGATCACGCCTCCAGGCAGCAGCACAACATGAGCCAGACAGTCATTCCAAGAGCCATTGATCTTCACAGGATCACCCGACTGATGGAAATATTCCCGGTGACCGCCATCCTTGGCGCCAGACAGTGCGGCAAGACGACCATGGCCGGTTTTTTCCATGCCGACCACCTCTTCGACCTGGAAAATCCCAGGGACATGGCCAGGCTGGAGACCCCACAGCTGGCTCTGGAAGAACTCACCGGGCTCGTAGTCATCGACGAAATCCAGCGCCTGCCTGATCTCTTTCCCCTGCTCAGGCACCTTGTAGACACCATCCCGGACCAGAAATACCTGATACTGGGCAGCGCATCCAGAGAGCTTCTGCGGCAAGGCAGCGAATCCCTTGCCGGTCGGATGGGCTTGTACCATCTGGGCTGCCTGCACACCCTGGATGTGACTTCTTCCAGTGACCTCTGGCTGCGTGGCGGCTACCCCAGGGCCCTTCTGGCCAAAGACGATTTCTCGGCCTTTCTCTGGCTTGAAAACTATATCACTGCCTTTCTGGAGCAGGACATCCCGGCCCTGGGCATTGTAATTCCCGCCAGAACACTGCGCCGGTTCTGGTCCATGCTCAGTCATTATCACGGGCAGCTGCTCAACTACTCTGAGCTGTCAACTTCCTTTGGCATCAGCGACATGACGGCGAGGAAATACCTGGATATCCTGGCTGGAACCTTCATGGTCCGTACACTTCAGCCCTGGCACCCCAACGTTTCCAAACGACTGGTAAAGCGCCCCAAGCTCTACATCCGGGATTCGGGTCTGTTCCACTCACTCATGGGCATCGACTCCATGGACACCCTGCTGGGCCATCCTAAGCTCGGGGCCTCGTGGGAGGGATTTGCCCTGGAAAATGTTTGCTTCTGCCTGGGCAAACACGACCAGGAACTGGCTTTTTACCGCACCCATGGAGGTGCTGAACTCGATCTGTTCTGGAAGCACGGTGGACGAAACTGGGGAGTGGAATTCAAGTTTGCCGACGCCCCGCGAAAAACCAAATCCATGGATGTGGTCAGGAAAGACCTTGACCTGGCTCATCTCTGGGTAGTCTATCCAGGTCGGGACAGATACAGGCTGTCCGAGGATATAACCGTACTGCCGCTGCGCGACATCCGGGCCGGGTGGGAATACAGTATTGTTCACACGCTCTGTCACGCCAAGGGGTGAGAACATTATAAAAGAAGCAAAAAAACTGACTTTTTGCAGGTTCAGCTTGCCAGGCTTGCCCGCCAGGATTACAATGTCATGTAAACTAACGCGGGCCATGCCCGCAACCCAAGAAACAAAGAAACCTTAACCGCCAGTTCGCCCTGGTTGAATGGCTACGCCTACACTTCGGGATCACCGTAACGGAGGAGAAAATGA
>NZ_QYZY01000189.1:0-15073 GCF_003838035.1 Desulfonatronospira sp. MSAO_Bac3
AAACAGTCTAACGATATCCAACTTATTTCCATATAAAGATATTTTGATATGTGCGTTGCGAGATAACTAAGTGAATACGGCAACCCCTGTCAAGGAAAATTTTCAAAAAAATATCGATTTTCATCCAACATATTGTTATAATTAAAAAATAAACTTCCTCTGACGTCCTGGCAGCATACAATTCCTCTGCAATGTCGTAACCATTCAGGGGATCATGGGTGTTGATTACTGGCACTCACGCCTCTGGCGTGAGTGGGGACTGTCCCTCGCTAAGTACTAAATGTGCAGGTTCACAAAAACTCGCGTCTGTAATTTTTGTATTTGTGAGGAGAAAAGGTGTCGCGGGGACTGTCCCCAGTCATGCCAGAGGCGTGTTTCCGGCATCACCTGAATGGTTACGTAATGTCCAGGACCACAGGCCGGGAAATAAAGTTGCTCTGCAGGGCAGGCCCTGATAAGCTGAACAACGTAAATACATCTGAAACTTTTCAAAAGCCAAGGCGGGGTTCAGGCTAATGCAGACAATTGCCGCTGTAGCACCAGGTCTTTTTTGTGCAGCATCCGGGCTGAATGGAAATACAGGCAGAGATCCGCAACAATCCGGAACAGTCATCTGGTTTACTGGGCTGCCCGGATGTGGCAAAAGCAGCATCTGCGATTTCGTTTTGTCCATGCTCCGGGACAAAGGCTTTGACCCGGTTCTGCTTCGCATGGATGACCGGCGCAAGCAATATTTTCCAAGGCCCGAATACACCAGGGAGGAACGGGAAAAGGCTTACGGGCTTTTTGCCAGGGAAGCAGTAGAGTACGCCCGGCAGGGCCGCCTGGTGCTTATGGACGCCACCGCCCCCAGGCTTGAAATGCGCAAAAGAGTTCGAGACCGGGTCCCTGTTTTTGCTGAAATTCATATCTACTGCACCCTGGACACAGCCATGCACAGGGAGCGCTCCAGGCCCGGCGGGCAGGTCATGGCCGAGCTTTATGACAAAGCCCTGGAGAGGAAAAAAACCGGCCGGGATTTTCCCGGACTGGGTATGGTCATCGGTGTGGACCAGGAGTTCGAGGTGGACCCGGAAGCCGAAATGACCCTGGAAAACGACCACCTGAGCCTGCAGGAAGCCGGACAGAAAGTGAGTGACTTCATCCTGGAAAACATTCTTTGCAAGTAACAACCAAGCCCTACTGTCAATGCACACCTTTTATCTACCCCCGGAAAAGTGGCAGGAGCCTTATTGCCTGGAGTCTGATGAAGCACACCATTTAAGCCGGGTGCTGCGCATTAGTGCCGGTGAAAAGATCCGTGTCCTGGATGGGCGGGGCAGAATGGGTGTTTTCGAGGTCCGTACCAGCAGCAGGAAAGAAGCCGGTTTGTTTCCGGAAAATATCTGGAGGGTGCCAAAACCCCAGACCAGGTTGCACCTGGCTCTGGGCTGGAACAAAAGTTCCCGGCGCTCCTGGCTTCTGGAAAAGGCCGTGGAACTTGGAGTATGGAGGCTTGTTTTCTGGACCGGCAAAAACAGCCAGGGCAGGATGGACAATGCCAGTTACCAAAACTGGCATAAAAAAATAGTCACGGCTGCCAAACAAAGCCGCAACCCCTGGTTCCCTGAGCCTGTGTTTCTTTCCGGGAATGTGCAGGAACTGGTGCAATACGCCCGTAATATACCTGTAAGAATCGCCCTGTGGGAGCAGGAATGCCAGGACGACCTAGTGAGTCTTTACCAAGCAGGCCCAGAACCGGACAGGGTGGTGGCCATCGGACCTGAAGGAGGACTTACACAGGAAGAACTGCAGGTGCTCATGCAGGCCGGCTTCAAGCCCGCTTCCCTTGGCCCCCGTGTGCTTCGCTGGGAAACGGCGGCCCTTAGCGTTTTATGCCTGGACATGTTCTTCAGGCACAGGGAAGAAGGTAAACATTGAGACCGAAAACAGCTACCTGCTTCTCCAGCCCCAGTCCACATCCATATCCCCGGGTGCCTGAATCTGCATCTGCAGATCCACCTCGCCCTTTTCTCCCCCGCCCAGATCCATTTCCCAGATGAACAAGGACTCTGTTTCTTCCGACGGTTCAGGGGTCAGGTCGAATGATGCCTGCATATTGTCGTCACCGAGAACCGGTCTTGGTTCCTCCAGCCTGATGCGCACGGGATGGTCGTGATGGTTGTGCACATTCACCAGGAAATGCCACCTGTAGGTCTGGCGCTCCCGGATAATCCCCCTGGTACCTGAGGCACTGGCTTTGGTGATGGTCTCTGCAGTAACAAAGGGATCCTCGCCGAAATAAATCTCTTTCTCCGCTCCAGTAAAACTAAAATCCCGGCGGCCCACCATGGCCTGGTCATGAAAAAACACGGCCTCGCCTGGCGGAATGTTCTGAACCTTATCCAGATCCAACTGTGCCCGCAAAAAAGCATTGTTGCTTCTGCTGGGGCGCAGCAGACGTACAAACTCTGCAGGCCAGGTCTCCTCCTGGATCTTTATCCTGGGCCTTTCCCCGGCTGCCAGATCCTGCTCTCCCAGATGCCAGACGGAAAACTGTCCCCGGCGCTCCTGGACCGGTGCTTTATCCGCGGCAGCCTCCATTACAGACATCCTGACGTCCCTGGGTCCGGGCAGGCCTGCTTCCGGTATTGGGCGGACAATCCAGTCCGGAATCCGGGGAGGGTCCAGGTCAGTCTGCGGCTCCAGGGTGGCCAGACTGATGCGGGTATCCTGCCAGTCATGGCCGCTGCTCTGCCAGACCCTGGCATTCCAGGTAAACTGCACCCAGCCCTCGGCGGAATCCGCCTGCAGCCGGTATTCAGGTTCCCATCCGCACCCGGACAGGATATAATCAAAGACTATACCTGCAGTTTCTAAGCTGTCTGCACCTTCCAGAAACACCAGCACTTCCCAGGTCTTGTGCTCGGGCCCCGTAATTTCCCTCAGTCTGTCCTGCAGCTCCTGGATTCTTTTTTCAATTTCCTCCAGTTCATTCCCAGCCTCGGACTTCTCCAGATAAGCAAGCTTCAAAGCTTCAAAGATTTTGGCAGCCGCCTGGTCCATCCGGTCTGCTTCCTCATGGTGATCCCTGCGGGATTCCCAGAAGGCTGTCCGGGCCTGGTAAGCCTTCAGGACAGCTTCCTGCTTCTGTCTGCTGCTTTCGTGCTCCTGGAGCTTTTGTCTAAGCTCCCGGACCCGCCTGGAATCTTCCGGGTCTGTCCTGGACCACTGCACATCTGCCACTGAAAGATCTTCCGGAGCTTCAGGGCGCACCAGCAGAGTGGAAGGATCAGCCTGGGCCGGGAGCTCCAGCCTCACTGCTGTCCGGCCTTCTCTTTCCTGCACTTCAAACTCCCCGGCATCCCAGACCCGGGCGGAATCGGGAAAGATCAGAGCCTCCCTGGGAGATGCCTGGGCCTTAAAAGGTGCTGGAAGACAAATTCCCGCCAGCGCCAACAGACAGATCAAAAGATTCATCCACTTTACAGGCATCAAAATCTCCTTGAATTAATAAAAAGATCTTTTTGGCAACTGAGCAGGAAAAGTCCTGCACAGGACAGGCTACTCCATCTCCTCGGGCATAGCCGGGAAAAGCGGGATACGTATGGTGATACTGGTTCCTTTGCCTTCCTGGCTTAAAAGGTTGATGCTGCCCCCCATATCGTCCATGATTTTTTTGGTCATGGCCAGACCCAGTCCTGCACCAGAGGCCTCTTTGGTGGTAAAGAAGGGGTTAAAAACCTTTTCCCGGATTTCCTTGGGTATCCCCTTGCCGCTGTCGCTCACCTCCACCCCGACATACTCTTCTTCCATAAAAGTCCGGATAGTCAGGGTGCCGCCTTCAGGCATGGACTCCAGGGCATTTTTGACCAGATTGATAAGACACTGCTTCAAAAGTTCCGGGTCACCCCTGGCATTGGCCAGCCCCTGGTCCAGGCTGGAGTCCACATGAACACCCTGCTCTACACAGGTCATGTTGAACAGGTGCATGATATCCTCCAGAACTTTGTTGACGTTTAGCTCCTGCTGCTCCGGACTGGTGGGCCTGGCGAAATTGATGATGCTTTTAAGGATCTTGTCCAGCCGCCTGGATTCCTGCAGGATTATGTTCACCTTGTCCCGGGAGACTGCGTCCAGCTCAGGGTTTCGAAGCACTGCGTTGGCAAAGCCCCCGATGGCAAAAAGAGGATTTCTGATTTCATGGGCGATATAGGTGGAAAGCTCACCTATGGCTGCGAGTTTTTCTGATTGCTGCAGGCGTTTTTCCATCTCTGTGCGCACGGTTATGTCCCGACGCATTTCCACCACCCTGGTAAGCTGCCCGGCCCCGTTAAAGACCGGGTAGGTATAGATTCTGAAATAATGTGCCCGGCCCTGCTCATCCACCCAGGTCTGCATGGCCTCAGCCGGCCGGCTCTCATCCAGGGTCTTGCGAAAAGGACATTCAGTGCTGCTGAAGCCCGGTCCGGCATAATCATCAGAGCAGGCAAACACGTCCCAGCAGTACTTGCCCACAATATCCTCCTTTTGCCTTTCCAGCCTCTTGACAACATTCATGTTCACGTCCTGGACTATCCCGTTGGTGTCCAGAAGCAGCATGTCATCCTGGATCTGGTCCGTAACCGCTTCGAAAAGCGCCCGCTGCTGGTTCAGGTTCAGCCTGCACTTGTTGCTCACCTCGGCCATGATGAGCATCCCGCACAGAAAGGTAGCTGCATTGTGATCCACCATGGAAATATTGGCCGGCAGGCTCTTGCGCAGCTTTTTGACCATGTGCTGCTTGTCTGTCAGCTCTATGACCAGATTTATTTCCGGGTGGGCTTTGAGCATATCATGGTGGGATTCATAGAGCTTCACCCCCATTTCCAGGGCTTTTCGCAGACGCCTGTCCCTGGAGTAGGGCTGGGACAGGGCGACAAGATTGAGCCTGGGAAAAAACTCTTCCAGGTCAGGGTTGCGGGTCAGCTGCAGGATGGATTCAAACCCGGTACCCGTACCGATGATGCCTATATTGAAGCCTTTCTCCACTTCTTCCAGTATGCACAGCTGCTCCTGGTGCAAAAAATCTTCTTCCTGGGACATTGCTTGCCTCTTGGAACATATTGAAAATTAGATCAATATCAATTGCCGTAAAGCCCGGTCCGGCCGCTTAAAGCAGGCATCACCTGGCCAGAGCCTTTTCGCTTGCAAAAAACACGCTCTTTTCCCCGGTTAGAGGTCTTTGCGAGGACGGGTCAACATACCGGTCCTCGGTCAACTGCATCCGATACCCGAAAGTGATATATATGTCCTCTGATCCAGGCATTTTGTCCGGTTTGAGCCTGAAATCCATGGGTACCCCGTTTTGCGGATCCAGCTCCTGGGTAGGATACACCCTGAGATCTCTGGCCAGTACCCGGCCATCATCATCACTTAGATAGGCGGTAATCCACAGGTTGTGCATCCATTTGCCCCACCCGGGAAGGTTTTCCTGCCTGGGATAAGCAGTGCCCTGGATATGGTAGTGATCATTCTTCACCTTATTTACGTAGGCAAAGTCCCAGTAGCGCATCTGCAGTTCCTCCTCCTGGTCGAAGCTCAGTGGATTGGAACTCAGATGCTTCACGCTCATATACGAACATCCGGCCAACATCATTATAATACACAAAAGCAGAATGTATCTGGGCATGCTTTTATCCATTGTAGCCCCCGTTGGTTTGCTTTTCCCGGCAACAGGACCTCCGCCCGTCACCCCCTGCTGACAACCCCTGCTACATAACCAATAATCTTCCTGAATTCCTCAATTCCCCAATCCCCCAATCCATAAATCCCTTAATTCCTTAATTCCTTAATTCTAAATCCATCAATTACTGCTTAAAAGGCGGTCCATGCATAATCATCTCCGCCAAAGTCATATTAACCCTGTCCATTTTTACTATCTTTGGACCAACATAGCTTTGCTCCAGCCAGGCCAACTGATGATAAAACCTGGTCCGGTCCAGCCTGGGGACATGGCTTAGATGCTCTGTCTTTTCCCGGCACCTGAAGCACCCCGGAAATTCCCGGGAGCGCCCCCCGGGAGCGGTGTGGGTGCTGGGCACCCCGTGCAGGCGGCAGATCATAAGCCTGTGATGGTACAAAACACACCAGCCATCAAAGTTTACCGGGCACATGATCAAGGGATCTCTGCCCTGGGACAGGTCGGTGTTCATCTGTTCCACGTATTCCCCGGCCCGCTCCACGATCTCCCGGCGTATTTCCGGGCGGCACTGCTCCAGGCCTTTCCAGAAATAGGCCCATTCCACCCTGGTATGATGCCTGAAAAAACTGTTGCAGCAGTTGTCCGGGCACCCATCGCAGGTAAACCCGGTTTCGGCTGCTACCTGATCATAACTGTTCTGCATCTCCTGGTACAGCTTCTCAAGCTTATTGAAAACCACCCTGGGCATCAATTTTTTAATTTTTGCCACTGTCTTAAAACCTCTACACACTGCTCCGGGCTTTTTTTATCCGTATCCAGGACCAGTTGGGCATATTTTTCATACAAAGGCCTGCGCTGGCGGTATACCTGCTCCAGGCTGAAACCCTTCTGCACCGCCATGCCCCTGTCCCGGGCATCGCTGATACGCTTAGAAATGACCTCCAGTCCGGCCCTGAGATAAACTATGCGGCCAAGGCTTCCCAGGTGCTGCATGGCCCGGGGGCGATAAACCACGCTTCCTCCAGTGGAAATGACCGCCTGATGCAGATTTATGGAACTTACCAGTTCCGCCTCGGCATCAAGAAATCCCTCCAGGCCCAGGTGGTCTAAAACAGCCTGCAGGGGCATTCCCCACCAGGCCTGAATCAGATAATCCGTATCAACCCAGGCGCACCTTCTGTCTGCGCATAAAATCCTGCCCAGGGTGGACTTGCCCGAACCCGGCATACCGATTAAAATCAGACAGGTGGATTGCTGCAGTATCTTTTTTTCTTTGTTCTGCGACACTTGATAGACCCTGGCATCACTTAGCCATGAAGCTGTCAATATTGAATAATTGAATCAGCGGCAAAAGAAAAGGGCCAACTCCATCCAAATTTGAACAGGCATGGGAATTGACCAAAGTCTTTGTACCGCCTATAAACACCCCGGGGCCGATAACCCGGGATCAAGAACGCCCGGGCAATAGCCCGTGCGCAGACCGCCAATTTCTTTCCAGGAGAATTCATGCAGGACAAAAGCCTGGATATTATTCATGCCCACGCCCGGGACGGGTCCAGGGCCAGGGACGCTTTTTTCGAGAAAAACGCTTTAGAACTTGCAGCCATAAGCAGAACAATCGCCGCAAGCATGGTGGCCGGGGGCAAGGTGCTTTTCTGCGGAAATGGCGGCAGCGCGGCTGATGCCCAGCACCTGGCGGCTGAATTCGTAAACCGCTTTCTTCTGGAAAGGCCACCTTTGCCGGCCATTGCCCTGACCACGGATACCTCGATACTTACAGCCATAAGCAATGATTATCATTTCCACGAGGTATTCGTAAAGCAGGTCAAGGCCCTGGGTCGCTCCGGGGATATCCTGGTGGGCATATCCACCTCCGGGGGCAGCGACAATATCAACAAGGCCCTGCATCAGGCCCTGGAATTGGATATGGTCACAGTGGGGCTCACGGGTAAAAAGGGCCGGGAGCCCATGCAGGCATGCTGCTCTCACCTGCTCGTGGTGGACGAGGAATCAACCCCCATCATCCAGGAGGTGCACATTGCCGCCGGGCACATCATCTGCATGCTTGTGGATCACTACCTTTTTGAGACTCCTCACGAGCTGTAAGTAAATATCTGTGTACCATAAAAAGTGTCGAGGTAGATGCAAGGCGTGCTGAATAATTACAGGATATAGAATGGAGGAAATATAAATGCCTTTACATGAATTTGTCTGTACCGATTGTGGATTAGAATTTGAAGAGCTTATCCTGAAGGAAGGCGAGACGGTAAACTGCCCCGGGTGCAGCAGCTCCGGCGTCCAGAAGCTCATATCCGCCTGCAAGTTCAGAACTGGCGGTCCGGTGGTGGAAGGCAGTCCTTCGGCCAATGCCGTAACCTCCAGGGGCTCGGGCTGCGGCGGATGCGCCGGCGGAAGCTGTTCAACCTGCTGAACCTGAACCTCTCAGGAGACCTGCATGTCTTCCCTGCTCATAAAAGATGTCCTTTTGAGGGACCGCATCGTTGATGTCCTCATCCAGGACGGCCGCTTCAGCGAAATCGCCCCCGGCCTTGAGCAGCCGGGGGCTCAAGTCCTGGACGGAAGAGACCGGGCTATACTGCCCTCGTTTATCAATGCACACACCCACGCAGCCATGACTCTGCTCAGGGGCTATGCCGACGACCTGGAGCTTTTTACCTGGCTTCAGGATCACATCTGGCCCTTTGAGTCCAGGCTCACCTTCAACGACATATATATCGGGGCCAAGCTGGCCTGCCTGGAGATGATCAAGACCGGGACCACCCTCTTCTGCGACATGTACTGGCATATGCCGGCCACCGCAAAAGCCGTGGAGGAAATGGGTATCCGGGCCGCTCTGTCCTCTGTTTTCATTGATTTCGGCGATCCGTCCAAGGCCAAGCAGTTCCGTTCCCGCACCAGGAAATTTTTCCGGGAAAACCCGGGGCATGAACGAATTATTTATACCCTGGGACCCCACGGTATCTATACTGTATCCAGGGATTCCCTGACCTGGGTGGCACAATTCGCCCGGGAACAAAACATGCTGGTACACATCCACCTTTCAGAAACCCGCAAGGAAGTCCAGGACTGCTTAGACGCCCACGGGGTACGCCCTGTTGAATACCTTGACAGCTTAGGCTTTCTGGGCCCCAACATCATCGCCTGCCACGGCATCTGGCTCAGCGAAAAAGAGATGGACCTGCTGGCCCAGCGCGAGGTCAAGGTGGTGCACAACCCCGTATCCAACATGAAGCTTGGCTCCGGGGTATTTCCCTTCCGGGAAATGAGCAGGCGTGAGATCTGCATAGGCCTGGGCACGGACGGCTGTTCTTCCAACAACAACCTGGACATGCTGGAGGAAATGAAGGTCGCCGCCCTGCAGGCCAAGCTCTCCAGCTTCGAGAACCGCGTTTTGCCGGCCAACATGGTTGAATCCGGCGACAGCAGTTTTCTGGAACAGCTTTACCTGGATCCCACCCTGTTTACCGCGGGCCAGGCCCTGGATTTTGCCACCAGCAACGGGGCCCGCATATTCGGCCTGGACATGGGAAAAATCGCCCCGGGCATGCTGGCCGACTGCATCCTGGTGGATCTCAACCATTACAGCCTGATTCCGCGCCACGACCTGGTTTCCAACCTGGTCTACTCCGCCTCCAGCGAATGCATAGACACCACCATCTGCAACGGACGCGTACTCATGCAGGGACGCAAAGTACCCGGAGAAGATGAAATCATAGAGGAGATGAAAGAGTGGGAGAAAGAAATGAAAAACAGGCCCTGATCCTGGTCTACACCGGGGAAGGCAAGGGCAAGACTTCAGCCGCGGTGGGCCAGGCAGTACGCGCCCTGGGTGCCGGCATGAGCGTTGGATTCGGGCAGTTCTTCAAGCGTGACTCCCAGTCCGGTGAGCAGAATGTGCTCAAAAAGCTTCTTTCCCCGGATATGTTTCTGGCTTCCGGGGAGGGCTTTTACCGGGACGGCCGGGATCATGAGCGCCACCGGGACAAGGCCCTGACCCTGCTTGACTGGGCCAGGGACAAGATCCAGTCCGGCACGGAAATGCTGGTCCTGGACGAGGTTTTGTATGCTCTAAGCCGCGGGCTCATCCAGCGCCAGGAACTGGAATTCATCCTGGACGGAGCCCGGGATAAAGGCACCAACCTGGTGCTTACCGGCAGGGATCTCCCGGAATGGTTAAGGGATCGAGCAGACCTGGTTTCAGAAATCCACCTGATCAAGCATCACTTTGAGCAGAACATTTCCGCCCGCAAAGGCATAGAGTTTTAAAACGCTTTGCAAATGTAAGGCAGCAACCCCGCAAGCATTTATTATGTTCAAAACCATGCGCTCCAGGCTTGTTGCCATTATTGCTCTTATCCTGCTGCTTACTGCTGCAGTCATCATCTATTTTACGCACCGGGATGTAGGCAGGGAAGTGACCAGGCTGGAACAGAACAATGCCGAAAACATCCTCAATTCCGTCTTTCTCAATATCCAGGGAGTCTACAGGGGACTTATCTTCGACCGGGTCAGCAGTATAGACCGGGCCAAAGACCGACTGCACCGCGAAGTACGCATGATCCTCTCAGGCCTGGACCTGCCTGATGCACCGGTAGAGACCCCGGCCCGGGAATTCGAGAAATCCGGCAAGGATGAACTCTTAGAGTGGCTGCAGGCCCTTGGGCAAGGCGACACTGAATTTTTTGTCGCTGATCCAGGCCAAGACATTATTTTTTCCTCCCGGGAAGGCCTTGAGGGACAAAACCTGGACCAGATGCAGGACTTAAGGGGAGAACCCATTTCAGATGCCGTGAACAGGGAAGAAAGCCCCCGCAGGCAATACATTGTCTTTTCCCCGGAATCAAAGGAGACTGAAAAGGACCAGAACCTGGCCTACCTGAGCAGTTTTCCCGGGCTGGAATGGGTCCTGGGGGCATTCGTGGACATATCCTCCATTGAAGAGGCTGAAAAGGACCGCATGCAGGAACTGATTCAGGAGCTGCAGGAGCAGTTCAGGCAGGTCAGCCTGGCTGAAAGCGGATCACTTTTTATTTTCCGGGAGGACGGGGAGATGGTGGTCCCGCCCCACGAACCTGCACATGAAGAGGAGCTTGCCCCTCACCTGCCCGGTCTGGCCCGGCAAAGTCTCCAGAGCGAAACCGGCCGCAGCACCCTGGATACCGGTCAGGGATCCATGATTGTCCTGACCAGGTACTTCAGGCCTCTGGACTGGTACTTGAGCGCCATGATCCCCGAGGCCGAAATCAGGGCCCCTGCCCAGGGCATGGTCCAGAGACAGTCGTGGCTCATTGCCGGCATTTTCCTTTTGGGGGCTTTGGCAGCCGTATTTTTCGTGCGCCACATATCCAGGCCCTTGTCCCTGCTGGCCGGGCACACCCGGGATCTGGCCGGCAAAGACCTGGCTTCGGACGATTTTGAGTCGGAAAAGATCATTGCCCTGACCAGGAAGCATCATGACGAAGTGGGCGAGCTGGCCGGCTCATTTGTATACATGCAGGAAGAGCTCAAAAAAAATGTCCGCAAGCTCCTGGAAACCACTGCAGCCAAGGAGAGATACGAAAGCGAACTCTCCCTGGCCAGAGACATTCAGATGAGCATAGTGCCCAGGAAGTTTCCGGCCTTCCCGGACATCAGGGAGTTTGATCTTTTCGCCATTCTTGAGCCTGCCAGGGAGGTGGGTGGCGACCTGTATGACTTTTTCCTGCTGGATGAGCAGCATTTGTGTTTCACAGTGGGAGACGTATCAGACAAGGGCATGCCAGCGGCCCTGTATATGGCCATTACCAGGACCCTCATCCAGAGCCATGCCGCCAAGGAAAAGTCCCCGGCAGGGATAATGGCCCGGGTGAATAACGACCTGAGCAGGGACAACCCCAAGAGCATGTTTGTCACCCTCATTATCGGCATCCTGGACATGTCCACCGGCGAGATCAGATACGCCAATGCCGGTCACAATCTGCCCATACACATGGATGCCCAGGGCGGGCTTTCTTTTGTCAAGGGCATAAGCGGCCCTGTGGCCGGGGCCATGGAAGACCTGCCCTACAGGGAGCTTCTGGTAACCTTGAACCCTGGTGAAAGCCTTTTTCTGTATACCGACGGCGTTACCGAAGCCATGAACCAGAAACAGGAACTCTTTTCCGATGAAAGGCTGCTGCAGACGGCCATGCAGGCCAAAAACCAGGAACTGCAAAAGCTTTTGCATGACATCCGCAAAGAGATCAGGACATTCTCGGCAGATGTGCCCCAGTCCGACGACATCACCATGTTTGTTCTGAGATACTACGGTCCCGGCGCTTCCTTAAAACCGGACAGGTAAGGATCACATGCACTTCAGACTGAAGATATTCACGGCCACCCTGGCCATCCTTCTTTTTACCCTGGTTCTCAATTCCGTTTTGAGCATCTCCTCCTTTGAGAAGATATACTCCAGGTCCCTTGTATCCATCATGGAATCCAGGGCGGTAAACCTCAAGCAGGACATTGAGCGCGGAATCCTGCTGGGCAAGCCCCTGGACGCCTTTGAAGGCATGGACGATATGCTGGCTCAGTTCCTGGATTCCAACCCCAGGGTGGAAAACGTGGCCGTGAGCATGGAACCCGGGGAAATAATCTATTTCAAGGGGGCAGAAGAAAATGGTTCCAGTCTTCTTGCCCGGCATGCGCAGGAATTTGAGGGGCAAGAGGAACCCCACGCCGTTTTTGACCGGGACAGATACATTTTATACCTGCCCATAGTCCACAGGGCTGAACAACAGACCCACGGAGGGTTGCTCCTCTCCTTTTCCCAGGCAGTGATACTGGAGCGCATCACTCAGATGATCAAGGGTGCCCTGAACCGCCTGGGCTGGTCCCTGGGGGGCACCGCCCTTGTTCTGGTGGGCCTTCTGGGTCTTTTCGTGGTCCGCCCCATCAGAAAGGACCTGGTAAGAATCAGGCAGGCCCTTTTGCCCTTTACCCGGGAACACGAAACAGCCGGCACACAGAACGTGCCCCATGAAGAAGCGGATAGCCGGCTGAGCCCGGTTTTAAAAGACGCAAAAACCCATAAGGCCGGGCCTGCTGCGCCCGGATCCGGCCGGACGCCCCTGACCCAGAAATTTCCTGATTCCAGGATAATTCGCAACGACATACTAAGCCTTGGCAGCTACCTGCAGGAGATAGCCCTGGAACTTGAATCGAGAGGCAAAGAGGCCGCAGAATCCCCAGGGCGCTCTTTAAAAGAAATTGCAGACGGCCTGGAAAGTTGCAGCAGCGAGCTTGCCTGGCACCTGGAAAACGAAGAAATACCCCATGATCTTAGACTTGAACTGGAACAGATCATCAGGGACAGCCGGCAGGCCGCCGGAGTCCTTGGCGAAACTAAAGAGGGGAGGTACGCATCAGGCTTCAAAGAGCCTTCAGCTGATACATCAGGCAGGGGAGGCGGCTTATGAAACCGGACCTGAGCCTGAAAGTAAATGTGTTCCTGGTGGCTGTGGCGGTGATCATACTGGGGCAGGCTGCGTATTCTTATTTCAATATAAATGCTTTTCAGTCCAGCCACGTGAGCACCATCAGGGAAAAGGCCCAGAGCGCCGGCCAGAACCTGAAAAATGACCTGGAATATGTCCTGGACATGGGCATCTCTCTCGAGAGGATAGCCAGGCTTGAGGACAACCTGGAAAATATCCTCGCCGACCTGCCTGAGGTAGAGTTCATGGAGATCACCGACACCAGGGACTATACACTTTTTTTTGCCGACCATGACCAGGCCCTGGACATTGAGCCCGGCACCCGCAAGTCCGATTTTGTCCACAAGCCCTACGTCTCTGAGCTGTCCCGCAAGGGCCTGACTCCTGAAGACACGGACATATCCCTGCCCCTGAAGGCGCAGGGGCAGATCCAGGGCCACATCAACATGCACATTTCCGGAAGCGTCATCCACGCCCAGTCCAGGCAGATCATGTGGGACATGCTCACAGTCATGTTCACCTCTCTTCTGCTGACCTTTGAATTTCTCACCTTTTTCGTCATCTACTATATAAGCCACCCATTAAGCGTGCTGCGCCGGGACATCTCCCGCAACTATCCGCGGCTTATGCCCGTGGACAAGGACAAGTACGCTTCCCTGGGCGAGATAAGCGTGCTGGCGGATTATTATAACTCCATAATAAAAAACCAGGCCCAGAGATTTGCCACAGGTCTGCGGGGCTTTCTTCCGGATCTGTCCCAGGGGCTTTCTGCACCGCCCCGGCAGCAGACAGAAAAAATATCCGGCCTGGTTCAGGAGCTTGACGGACCTGAATCCAGCCGTGCTGAAGCACCCCAGGCTGCCCTGCAGAAAATCAGGGCCTGCCTGCAAAAGGTCAACACTTACTGGAGTGACCTGGCCATAAGCATGGAAGGCGGCAGCAGGACCCGGGCACCTGCAGCAGACCGGGATGAAGCTTCCGGGTCTGTCCCCTACTCCCTCATCAGGCCTCTTATCTTTCTTTTCATCATGGCCGACGGATTCAGCCTGTCCTTTTTCCCCATGTATGTTGACTCCCTTTATGAGCCTATTCTGGGCCTGTCCCGGGAGATGATAATAGGCCTGCCCATTGCCGCTTTTATGCTTACCATGGCCGTATCCATGCCCCTGGCCGGATCCATGACCGATTCCAGGGGCTGGTTCAGACCTCTGATAATCGGACTTGTACTTAATGCTGCAGGACATTTTCTCACTGCCATGGCCCAGGATATTCTGTGGCTTATAGTATTTCGCTGCCTGGCCGCTGTGGGCCTGGGCGTGGTTTTCATGTGCTGCCAGCGCTTCGTGATTGACAATACCAGCCTCAAGGCCAGGTCCATGGGCATGGCCGGATTCCTGGCCGCCTTTTTCAGCGGGGATATCTGCGGCACGGTCATAGGGGCCATGCTGGCGGAAAGAATCGGTTATGCAAACGTGTTCTATGTAAGCGCCCTGTTCACCTGCCTGGCCCTGATTTTCGCAGTTCTGGTCTTCAGGGGGGAGTTCAGGCCGGCAAAACCACAATCGTCGGGGGGCTTCAGCCTTCCCTTCAAAGCCTCCCAGCTTTTCCAGGTCTTCCGGGACAGGGAGTTCGCGGCCGTGCTCTGGCTGCAGGCCATCCCGGCCAAGCTGGTCCTGGTGGGATTTCTGTTTTTCTTTGTCCCCCTTTACCTGAGCAGCATTGACGCCCTGCAGTCCAATATAGGCCGGGTGATCATGTGCTACGGCATATGCCTCGTTTTTGCAGGCCCGCTTATATCGCATCTTTTCCCCCAGGTATATCTTCGCAAATACTTCATACTCCTGGGCGGGCTCATAACTGCCGGGGCAATGCTTTCTTTCGCCCTTTTCAGCGGTTTCATACCCATCCTGGTCATGGTCATAATGCTGGGCATAGC
>NZ_QYZY01000018.1:0-4041 GCF_003838035.1 Desulfonatronospira sp. MSAO_Bac3
ATCCGCCGCGTGGCCTCCACCCCGTCCATTACCGGCATGTGTATGTCCATTAAAATGCAGTCGAAATCCTGGGAGGCAAACAAATCCAGGGCCTGCTGTCCGTCTTCGGCCAGGCTCACCTGGTGTCCTGATTTCTCCAGTAAAAACTTCATGGGCAGCTGATTGGAAGGATCATCCTCGACCAGGAGAATGCGAAGCCGGCCTTTATCTATGTCTGCATGTTCCGTAGGCTGGTCCGGATCACTCTCAGAATGTTCAGGCAGAGTGAGTGGTAAAGATACATGGAATGTACTGCCTTCACCCGGGGTACTCACAACAGACATGTTGCCATGCATCATTTCAACAAGCCTGCTGACAATGGACAGGCCCAGCCCGGCCCCCTGGTATTTGCGGCTGTAGGCGTCTTCTGCCTGGGCAAAGGGCTTGAACAATTCATCTACTTTATCCTCGGCCATCCCGATGCCTGTATCCGAGACAGATATCAGCACCCTTATATTGTTGCCGTCCCTGTTCTGCACATGCCAGCTCACGCTTACCTGTCCCTGGTCTGTGAACTTCAAAGCATTGCCCACTAAGTTGAACAGGATCTGCTGCAGCCTGGCCTCGTCTCCAAGGATGACTGAAGGCAGCTCCGGATCCAGGCTGTATTCCAGGGAGACGTTTTTATCCCGGCTGCTGACCATAAACAGATCATTAACCGAGTCGCAAAGCTTTTTTACATCCACCTCTTCCTTGCGGATTGTCATCTGCCCGGCCTCTATCCTGGACAAGTCCAGGATATCCGACAGAAGCCTGGTCAGCCTGTTGGCGGAGGCCAAGCTCATTGTCACATATTCCTGCTGCTCTTCGTCCAGGCTGGTGGTTTCCAGCAGCTGCATCATGCCCATAATCCCGTTTATGGGCGTTCTAATCTCATGGCTCATATTGGCCAGAAACTCGGATTTGGCATGATTGGCAGCCTCGGCCTGCTCTTTGGCCGACCTCAGCTGATCCTCAGCCATTTTGCGGTCCGTAACATCCCAGACAGTGGATACCATGAGGCTGCTGTCAGGCAGGGGGATGTTTTTGGCGGTGATATAAAACGGCTCTTCCCCGGGGCGGTAAACGGGAATATCTTGCCAAAACATGCGGGATGGATCGCCGCTGGCACAGTCCTCAAGCACCCTTGCCCTGATCTTTTCCCTGAACCGGGGCTCCTGATAAACCGCCTCCCAGAAATCCTTTTGTGCCAGTTCTTCTCTCGTGGTGCGGTAAAACCGGATAAAATTATCGTTCATGTAGGTGAACTGCACTTGCGGATCCACTGAATTTATGGCTACGCCCACGGGAAGGTTGTCTAAGGTGGATTTGATAAAATTTTCCCTTTTCTGCAGATCATCCTCGGCCTGCTTGCGCCTGGTGATATCCTGCCAGGCGACTATTCCGCCGGTTATCCTGCCCCGGGCATCCCGAACCGGCCCGGCGTCACAGCTCAAAGGTATAGACCGGCCATCCACATGGCGCTGGACTATTTCCTGGCCGAGCACTACTTCCCCGTGCATGATGGCCCTGGATAAGGGCAGATTATCCAGATCAGCCTTTGTCACTCCATCAGCCTGATAAACTTCCCACTGGGAAATAATCTCTTCTATGGACATACCGACGTGTCTGTCTTCAGGCCAGCCCATAAGTTCCAGACCGCGCCTGCTTACCCTTCTCAGGCGCATATCAGCATCTGCTATGGTTATGCCCACCGGAACAAAGGCCATCAACGAGTCCAGTGTCTGCCTGCTTTCCTCAGCCTCCTCCAGAGCACTCTGTAGATCCTCCCAGGTTTTTTTATGCTCGGTTATATCCAGGGCAAAACCAATAGTCCCGGTTATATTGCCGTATTGATCGAAACAGGGCAGCTTCTCGGTCAGACTCCATCCCATCTGTCCCCCGGCCTTCCGGTGAGGCTCAGATATATTGCGCATGGATTCGCCGGAAGTGATAATTTTCCCGTCGTCATCTGAATACTTCAGGGCTATGCTTTCAGGATGAACTTCGAAATCACTTTTCCCCTTCAGGTCCTTCAGTTCTATGCCCACCAGTTCACAAAAATGCTTATTGGCAAAAACATACCTGCCCTGCCTGTCTTTTCGCCAGATAAGCACAGGGACCTCATCCATGATGGTGGACAGCTCCGCACGGGCCTCAGTTAGTTCCTGCTGTGCCTGCCTGCGCTCTGAAACATCAGTGACAAAGCCCTGATAACAGGTGATGATGCCTTTTTCATCCCGGACCACCCTTACATTGATTGATACCCAGATTTTTTCCCCGTCCCGGCAGCAAAACCGGCATTCAAAATTCATCACCTGGCCCTGTCTTTCCAGGCGGCGCATTATCTCAAGCCTGTCAGAGGGATCAGCGTAAACCTGAGAGGCAATGTCTGTTATGGATTCAATAAGATCTTCTGGAGAATTATAGCCAAGCATTGTGGCCATGAAAGGATTGGCAGACCAAAATTTTCCCTGGGGTGTGGACGTGAAAATACCCATAGGCGCATTTTCCAGCATATCCTGGCAGTCCATGAACCCGCCTCCGCGAGGCAGGTTTTGAGAAGGTGGAAATGAGGAGCTTTTTGTGGTCATTTAATACTCCGGATTGAAGATGCACCTGTAAAAATTCAGTTAATGAATAATTCAGGAACAAATAATATGCATAAGCACTTGTTTTTACTGACCTTTGATCTCTGACGTCTTTGACTGCAAAAATGACTTTTTGCAGTCACATCATTGAAGGTGGGTCAGCAGAAGCATAGATCATCCAGTAATACAAATCTATACTTGAATAGTGTACAAAGTTAATATGTCAGTTTACAAACTTATGATCAAGAGTAAAATTTACGTAACTCGTTAATAATAATCAGTTTCACCACTATCTGGTACTTTAAAATATACAGTAGTGCCCTCACCGGTCTGGCTGTCTATCAAGATTCGCCCCCTGTGCTTCTCCACTAATGCTTTGCACAGAGTAACTCCCAGGCCGTACCTTTTTCACCTTCAGTACCCTGGACAGATCTTCTTTGATCTATAGAAAAACACCCTGGCCGCTGTGTTCTGGTCCATGCCCGCTCCGCCGTCACAAACCGAAACCTGGCCATGCCACCTTCCTGATAGCCGTGAACAAATACGTTGCTACCCTGATACGTGAATTTGAGCGCATTGAAAAGCAGATTGCGATAGAAATACTGGCATTTGCAATATCATTCAGGCAGACTGATTACAGTGTGTAGACCATGTAGTCATCCACGCCGGCCTTAAGTAACTGCTCCTGGTCAGAGGGTGCCAGCAATCACCACCGAGAGTTGACACCAGGCGAACTCCCAAGTCGAGAGCGGAAAACCCGCCGGCCTGTCACGCCCCTGGTGTGATGAAACAAACGAATACAAATATCTTGACCCCCAGGCAAACAACGGATTATATGATAAGCACGACTCAAGAGACTTCAGCGAACTAAGCAATCGTTGCTTCAGCCGACGTTGCTAAAAATTTGAGGTAGAACCTATGAGCGATGAATACGACAGCCCCTGGAAAGTTGCGCTGGAAAGATATTTCCCGGAATTTATGGAGTTTTATTTCCCTGGAATTTTTGCTGACATAGACTGGAGTTCAGGGTATGATTTTCTGGACAAAGAATTACAGCAGGTGACTAAGGATGCAGAACTTGGACGCAGGTATGTGGACAAAAGCTGGTGCGGGTACACAGGTTGAGTGGAGATGAAGGCTGGGTATGCGTACATATTGAGGTGCAGGGAGAAGCCGAGGATGTTTTTGCCAGGCGGATGTTCACCTACCATTACCGGCTTTTTGATCAGTACGACAAACCCCTGGCCAGTCTTGCGGTGCTGGCTGATACCAGTCCGGGCTGGCATCCGGACAGCTTTGGCTACGAACTCTACGGCTGCCGGCTGAGGTTTGATTTCCCAGCTGTCAAGCTTCTGGACTGGGAATCGGAAATAGATCAGCTGCTTGAATCGGATAATGCTTTTGCTCTGGTTACAGCAGCGCATCTGTTGAC
>NZ_QYZY01000190.1:0-2585 GCF_003838035.1 Desulfonatronospira sp. MSAO_Bac3
AAAAAAGCCACCGGCAAGAGGTATCTTCCCGGTGGCCAAATCATCAAGGGTATCAAATGATGGTTTCAGACAGATAACTGGATTAAGCAGGTGATCTACTGAAAATTTCTGTATTTTACGGATCAGCCGCCCAGCCAGTTGCAGTTTTCATCCTGGCAGCGCAGGTTGGCTTTCTGTTCTTCAGTCAATTCTCTTTTAACAACATTGAGGTCATCTGTTGAAAAAGAAAATCCCGCATCCTTAGCCTTGGGGGAATTGCAGAACTCTTCAACATCCTTGTAGTCGGAAAGATTCTTTGCAAAATCGTTGTCGGAGCATACCCTGTTAACAAACTCTCTGGCGGAATCGATAGACATATCAAGTCTCCTTAAATGGTTGTGCGCCCCATCAGGCAGAGGCAGTTGATAAAAACCTGATTAAATCCTTACTTGCACACAATAATAATTACTATTTTTTTACTGTCAATATATTTTCTGAAAAGTTTTCAAAGGCCAGGGGACAGTCCCCGCGTAACCCATCAGGGGGGGATTCAGGAAGTTATCGTGCCCGAACTGCACTTTTCAGGCGCAAAAATCCCCCTGGTTTTTTCTTGATTTCCTGAGGTGATCACAAGTAAGGTTTCCTGGTTCCAAGGGTTGGGAGCTTTGCTATTTTTCCGAAAATACAATTTATACAGCAACAGGAGTTTTACATGCGCTGGAGCAGGTATTTCATGCCCACATTGAAGGAGGAACCGGCTGAAGCCGAGGTGGTGAGCCATAAGCTGATGCTCAGGGCCGGTATGATCCGCAAACTTACAGCAGGTATCTACACCTATCTGCCTGCTGGATGGAGGGCGCTGCAAAAGATATCCGAGGTGATACGCGGGGAAATGAACCGTTTTTACGCCATTGAGCTGCTCATGCCGGCGGTGCAGCCCGGGGATCTGTGGAAGGAAACCGGGCGCTGGGAGGCCTACGGCAAGGAGCTTTTGCGCTTCCGCGACCGCCATGACCGGGACTACTGCATCGGTCCCACCCACGAAGAGGTCATTACCGACCTGATACGCAGGGAAGTGAGTTCCTACCGCCAGCTTCCACTGAACCTGTACCAGATTCAGACCAAGTTCAGGGATGAGATCCGCCCCAGGTTCGGGCTCATGCGTGGACGCGAATTCATAATGAAGGATGCTTATTCCTTTGACAAGGACGAGGCCGGGGCCGCCCAGAGCTACGAATGGATGCGTCAGGCATACGTGAGCATATTTGAGAAGCTGGGTCTGCAGTTCAGGGGAGTGGAAGCTGACAGCGGGGCCATAGGAGGCAGTGTTTCCCAGGAATTCATGGTCCTGGCGGATACCGGGGAAGACGTTATAGCCACCTGTACCCACTGCGATTTTGCGGCCAACCTGGAAAAGGCCGAGGTCACATGCGCCGGTGAGGACTGTCCGGAATGCTCCCTTCCCCCGGAAAAGGTGATGACCCCGGGCATGCATACCGTTCCCCAGGTGGCAGAGTATTTGAATGTACCGGAAAGGAAGGTGCTCAAGACCCTTTTGTATGATGCCGACGGCATGGCGGTTGCGGCCCTGGTGCGCGGCGATCGCGAGCTAAACGAAGTCAAGCTCGGAAATCTCCTCGGGGCTAAGCATCTGCAGCTGGCCGGCCAAGAGCAGGTGGAAAAGTGGACCGGAGCAGGCATGGGTTTTGCCGGACCTGTGGGCCTCAAGGTGGATAAAATCGTGGCCGACCTGGAGCTTCGCCTGGAAACCGACTGGATAACCGGGGCCAATGCAGATGATGCCCATCTCAGGCACGTGGATCTGCGGCGTGATGCCCAGGTAAATGCTTATCACGACCTGCGAAGCATCACCCGGGAAGATCCCTGCCCCAGGTGTCAGGGCGGCATCCGCATGACCAAGGGCATTGAGGTGGGACATATTTTCATGCTGGGTGCCAAGTACAGCCAGTCCATGAATGCTGCCTACCTTGACGAGCATGGTGCTGAAAAACCCTTGATCATGGGTTGCTACGGCATAGGCGTAGGCCGGGTTCTGGCGGCCTGCATCGAGCAGAATCATGATGAAAACGGCATCATATTCACCCCGGCCATTGCGCCCTTCGAGGTGACCATTATCGCCCTGAATCCCAAGGATGAAATGGTCCGTAACCACTCCGAGTCTTTGTATAATGAGCTTTGCAGCCAGAACATGGATGTCCTTCTGGATGACCGTGACGAACGCCCGGGTTTCAAGTTCAAGGACTGCGACCTGGTGGGCTCTCCCCTGCAGGTGATCGTGGGAGCCAAGGGCATCAAGAACGGGGTGCTGGAGGTCAAGGAGCGCCACTCCGGACAGAGGCACGAACTGCCTTTGCAGGACTTCGGGCGGCATTTTCAGGAGGTACGCCGCAAGGTCAGAGAGCATTTCGGACTTGATGCCGGGTAGCGTTTGTGCATGGCTCATATATTCAATGTATCTGAGCTTACCGCAGCCATCCGCGAAGTGGTGGAGATGCACTTCCCCTTTGTCTGGGTGCGGGGGCAGGCCACCAATGTCAGCCGTCCGGGTTCCGGTCATATCTATTTCACCCTCAAGGATGAGCAGG
>NZ_QYZY01000191.1:0-9379 GCF_003838035.1 Desulfonatronospira sp. MSAO_Bac3
ACATACCAGACTGTTTCCTGGTTGCTGATCATGGTCTGCACCGGCCAGGTAAGTTCTCTGGGGATGACCTCCCTGTAGATGCGGTTGGATATGTGTAGACTGGGACGAAGATTGATAAGCCCCAGGTCCTTCACATACTGCAGATCGTCATCCGGAACTTGCAATAAGGTTTCCTCACCCGCCAGCAAAGGGGCAATTACCCCGTGCACCCGGGGCTCGCGCAGCTTGTCCGCCAGCTGGTCCAGATGGGTGGCCCTGGATAGAATCAGATTTTCCCGGGCCTGCAGATAATCGTTCAGGATGATTTTTCTGGTCCGGTCCCTGGAGGCCGTGATTTTCCAGGTCACTTCATGGCCAAGAGCATTCACTAACCAGGGCTGGCCCCTGGTATCCTCCCACAGTTCTGGAAAGATATCTTCTTCAAACGCCTGGCCGGTCTCTTCTGTGTGCTGCAGCCATAGGTCCTGGTCCTCTTCCATGGTGAAATTGGCCATGCGAATAGATGCGGATTTAATATTAAAGGCACTGCCGCCAGTGATGATTTCCCCGCCTGCCTGATGGATGCGATAATCGCGCACATCCCTGACTCCGCAGAGAATTATGCTCTGGGGAAAAGCCTCGGGTCGCTGGGCATAACCGGAGCGGATCTGACGTAGAAGAGATATGAGGGTGTCTCCTACGAGGGCATCCACTTCATCCAGCAGGAGGACTACAGGCCTGGAGGAAATGATGGCCCACTGTCTAAGAACAGAAGCTAGCAGGTGTTGAGGGGAAATTTCCTGTTTATTGCTTCTATACCAGGATTTAAGGTCAGCGTGGTCGGTATAGAGCTCCACAGAGTCTGCCAGAGCATCGCAAACCGCCGGAATGCCTTTGGTCTCGTCACCTCTGGCTGCCTGGGCCCCTTCAATATTGGCATAGGCACAATGGTAGCGGCCCTTTTCATTGATAGCCTTCATCATGGCCAGCAGGGTGCTGGTCTTGCCGGTCTGCCTGGGTGCATGCAGAACAAAGTAGCGCTGCTGATCAATGTAACCGGAAATCTCCTCCCAATCCACCCGCTGCAGAGGATCAATGGTATAGTGGATTTCAGGCTTGACAGGACCGGCATTGTTAAAAAAACGGGCCATGATAAAAGTCTCCTGTGGTTGACTGGCAAATGACCTGCCATTTTCAGGTCTTAAATTAAATCCAAAACTTTGGCTTTGCAAGATCAAAGGTTGAGATGGTTACTTTCGGCAAGAAAAATTAGCTGTTTCCAATCTCTTGTATCTGTCCCGCACTTATTTTTTTGATGAAACATTTTCAGCTGTTGGCGTTGGAAAAATAAGTGCGGGACAGTCCCCTGGTCTGGTGCCAGTAATCACCACCGAGCCCCCCTGAATGGCTACCCCTGCCTCATCCTCCTTTTTCTATTGAAAACCGTAATTCATTTGTTGTGGCTGCATTAAAATTATGTATTGGACTTTTTTTCACGAAAGAAGCAAGTGTCGACTTAAAAGCTCAATGAAATTCTCGTGTTACGCAAAACAGTTTCGTAGCATAAAGGAGGTTCTGCAGCATAAAATCTTGGGCCGGGATAATCAGCTGGTCTTATTGCGGCTTAATTGTCCCTCAAGGTATTATGAACGGTTTAACCAGTGGAAGTATTATTTAATCAAGGGGGTAGACCATGGCAAAAGTTGGCGTATATGTGTGCTATTGCGGCACGAACATCGCCGGAGTCATTGACATTGAAACAGTTAGGGCCTTTGCCGAGACCCTGCCGGAAGTGTCTGTAGCCCGCAAAGACCTGTTCATGTGTTCCGATTCCGGGCAGGAACTGATCAAACAGGATATCCGGGAGGGACTGGTGGACAGGGTGGTGGTTGCCGCCTGCACGCCCAGGACCCATGAGCCCATTTTCAGGGCGGCGGTGCAATCAGCAGGGCTGAACAAGTACCTTTTTGAAATGGCCAATATCCGGGACCAGGACAGCTGGGTCCACCCAGACAACCCTGAAGAAGCCACCAACAAGGCCATGAGGCTGCTGGCCAGCGCGGTGGGCAAGGCTTCCAGGCTGAAACCCCTGGAAGAAAAGTACGTGGACGTAACCCCGGCGGCCATGGTCATCGGCGGGGGAGTGTCCGGAATCTCCTCGGCCCTGGAACTGGCCAACATGGGCTACACCACCTATCTGGTGGAAAAGGATCCGTCCATCGGCGGCATTATGGCCCAGTTAGACAAGACTTTTCCTACCAATGACTGCTCGGCCTGTATTCTCACCCCGCTTATGGTGGATGTGGCCAACCACCCCAACATCAAGCTCATGACCTACAGTGAAGTGGAAGATGTGGAGGGCTTCATCGGCAATTTTACAGTCAAGGTCCGCCGCAAGCAGTCCTATGTAGACTGGAAGAAATGCACGGGCTGCGGGGATTGTGCCACCTCTTGTCCTGTGCGGGTGCCCAATGAATTCAATCACGGCATGGATCAGCGCCCGTCCATCTATATTCATTTTCCTCAGGCTGTCCCCAAAAAGGCTGTGCTTGACGTGGAAAGCTGCATCAACTGCGCCGGACACAAGCTGGGACGCGAACCCAAGATCAGCAAAAAAACAGGCAATCCCATGATTGCTCCCTGTCAGAAAGTCTGTCCTGCGGATGCCATTGACCGCAGTCAGCAGCTTGACCCCCAGGGGAGCATTGAAGAGGTCAAGGTG
This sequence comes from Desulfonatronospira sp. MSAO_Bac3, assembly GCF_003838035.1. NCBI lineage: Bacteria > Pseudomonadati > Thermodesulfobacteriota > Desulfovibrionia > Desulfovibrionales > Desulfonatronovibrionaceae > Desulfonatronospira > Desulfonatronospira sp. MSAO_Bac3. The sequence goes on from NZ_QYZY01000191.1 coordinate 2,702, forward strand.
GGCAGTATTGTGGTGGCCACGGGTTTTCAGGTCATGGACAAAAAGTGGTTCAAGGAAATGGCTCCGGACTCGCCCAACGTCATTACCGCACTACAGCTGGAGAGGCTCATCTCAGCCACCGGTCCAACAGGGGGCAAACTCTACATGCCCTCCACAGCCAACAAAGTCCCGGAGACCATCACTTTTGTTTCCTGTATGGGCTCCAGGGATGAAAAGTTTCATACCTACTGCTCCAGGGTCTGCTGCATGTACATGGTCAAGCAGGCCAGGCTCCTGAAGGAGAAGTACCCGGATTTAAATATCTACATGCATTTCATTGATGTCCGGGCAGCGGGAAAGGAATACGACGAATACTACACCGGTGCGCGCAAAATGGGCATAAATATACTCAAAGGCAAGGTAGGGGGACTGGAAGTCCTGCCTGAAGACAGGCTCAGGGTTTTGGCCTACGACATGGAAGGCTGCGTGCCGGTGGAGTACCAATCCGACCTGGTGGTCCTGGCCACGGCAATTGAAATACCGGAAACGGCCAAGAAACTGGCCCATGCCACGGGTCTGCAGTTCTGCGGCTCTCACTTCTACCGGGAGCTGCATCCCAAGCTGGGTCCGGTGGAAACATCCGTTGAAGGCCTTTTCCTGGCCGGTTGCTGCCAGGGACCCAAAGACATTCCCGATTCAGTATCCCAGGCCAAGGGTGCAGCCGCCACAGCTGCGGTCCCCCTGGCCCAGGGCAAGGTCAAGATTGAACCCATCATATCCGAGGTGCACACGGAAAAATGCAGCGGATGCGGCATCTGCGTGCCGCTTTGCCCTTATGACGCCATCACCATGAAAATGGTGGACGATCATCCCCGGGCGGAGATCGACATGACTGCGTGCAAGGGATGCGGCGTATGCACCACTGCCTGTCCTTCCGCAGCAATAGTACTGCATGGATACGAAGAGGAGCAGATATACGCGCAGATAGAAGCCCTAACCGTTTAGGAGGAATAAAATGTCTGAGTATATAAAACTTGAAAGTGACAAGATCTCGGAAGGGGTCAAGACCATCATGGACCTGGGAGGGCACGGTCTTCTCAGGTGCGTCCAGTGCGGGGCATGCTCCGCTGTCTGTCCGGGGGTCAAGGCCGGTTTTCCGGTACTGTGCAGGATGCTCATAAAGAAAATCCTGGACGGACAACTGGAGGAGATTATCGAGGATAGTTCATCCTGGGGCTGCCAGGCCTGCAACAGGTGTACGGAAGTCTGCCCCCAGGGGGTCAGGCCCCAGGAAGTGGTTTTCGCCTTCCGGCGTTACCAGGCCAATGACCTGGCCTTTTCCACATCGGCCATTACCAGCCAGATGAACCTGCACGCATACGGGCATGCAGTCTTTACCGATGCCCGGGAACTGAGGGCAAAGGTGGGACTGCCCCCGGAAGCGCCTACCTCGGCATACAACGAGAAAGCTCAAAAAGAGATTCAAACCCTGCTGGATAACAGCCCCATGGGCGAGCTGGGGATATTTTAAAGGAGGCCGGCAATGCAAAAATATGGAATGTATCTGGGATGCAACATCCCCTTTAAAGCCCCGGACATCGAGCAGTCCTTCCGCAAGGTCTTTCCGGCCCTGGGCGTGGAGCTTGAAGACCTGCAGGGAGCTTCGTGCTGCCCGGCCTGGGGAACGGCTCCATCTTTTGACATGGATACCTGGTGCGCTATTTCTTCTCGCAACATTGTCCTCGCCGAAGAAAAAGAGCTGGATCTCATGACGGGCTGCAACAGCTGTTTCGGAGTCCTGAGCGAAGCCAAGCACTTTATTGAGGATAACCCGGAGAGGAAAAAACGGGTCAATGAAAAGCTGCAGGCCATTGAGCGCAGGTTCGAGGGGTCAGCGGGAGTGTATCATGTTTCTCACGTCCTGCACGAAAAGGTTGGAACTGACAGGATCAGGCAGGGCCTGACCTATTCCCTTGAGGGCCTCAAAGCTGCCATCCAGCCTGGGTGTCACGTCCTGTGGCCTTCGGACGTTTACCAGGTCAAAGAAAAAAATCCTTTCTTTCCCACCATTCTAAAAGAACTTACCCAGGCCCTGGGCGCTGAGGTCCCACATTACAGCCGGCTGGAATACTGCTGCGGAATGGGCGGGATGCGCACCACTGACGTGGAAAAGTCGCTGGGTCTTTTCACGGACAAGATTTTGTCCATAAAAGAAGAGATTGATCCCGATTTCATCGTCACCACATGCTCCTCCTGCTTTCTGCAGTTCGACATGTCTCAGCCCATACTCAAGGAGCGCGGGGTTATCGATTTTACGATCCCGGTTTTTTACTACACCCAGGTGCTGGCCCTGGCCCTGGGCTTTGATCCCTCTCATGTGGCGGCCATCAGCCAGACCCCCAGGGATGCAGTCATAGCCGAGATTCAGAGCGAGAAGAGAAAAATCCAGAAATGACAACCAGGAGGATAAATTCATGTCTTTCAGTCCAAATATTGTGGGATTTGCCTGCCAGTGGTGCACCTATGCCGGGGCGGATCTGGCCGGCAATCTGCGCTGCAAATATCCACCCACCATCAAGCTCATCAGAGTACCCTGCTCGGGCAGCGTGGAGCCGGAATACGTCCTGGAATCACTGGCCAGGGGGGCCGACGGCGTGCTCATCGGGGGTTGCCACTACGGCGACTGCCATTACAAGGAAGGCAACTACAAGACTTCACGCCGCATGACCATACTAAAGAAAATGATTGAGGACGCAGGGTTTGATCCCAAGCGTTTCAGGCTGGAATGGATTTCCGGGGCCGAGGGCAAGCGTTTTGCCGAAGTGGTGGAGGAATTCACCCGGGAACTTCAGGAGCTTGGTCCCAATCCGGTCAAGGGAGGTAAATGAAATGGCTGATAAAATTAAGTTCGGTTTTCTGCTGGCAGGAGGATGCGCCGGCTGTGAAACGGCCCTGGTTGATATTTCCGAAAGGCTGGTGGACGCCCTGGATCACCTGGAGGTGGTTTTCTGGGCCCCCACAGTGGCCGACGTAAAATACAAGGACCTGGAAGCCATGGAGGACGGGTACATTGATCTGGCCTTTGTGGACGGAATGGTCCGCAACACCGAAAACGAACACACGGTCAAGGTGCTCCGCCAGAAATCCAAGACCCTGGTGGCCTTCGGGGCGTGTGCATCTCTGGGCGGTATAGCCGCCCTGGGAGATATGCATTCCAAGAAAGAACTGTTTGACCAGGCATATAAGGACACTTTCAGCACGGACAATCCAGAAGGGATACTGCCTGAACCGCAGTGCCTCTGGGAAGGAAAGTATGATCTGACCCTGCCTGCATTCACCAAAAGGGTCAGCACCATAGATCAGCTTGTAGATGTAGACTACTATGTGGGCGGATGCCCTCCGCATCATGATTTTATTTTCCAGCTCATCCAGGCGGTTGTTTCGGGCAATCTGCCTCCCAAAGGCTCATGGCTGACCTCGGGCAAGGCTGTGTGCGATGTGTGCAAGCGCAATCCGGCCGAGCATGACCAGCAGAGACTGCCCATAGGAGAGGTTTACAGGACCGTGGAAGGCCTGCCCGATGAAGACAAGTGCCTGCTCCAGCAGGGCTATATCTGTTTCGGTCCGGTGACTCAGGGGGACTGCCAGGCCTCGTGCCTTAATGTTAATATTCCCTGCCGGGGCTGTGGCGGACCTATTCCCGGAGTCAGGGATTATGGAGCCAGGTGCGTGTCCATGGTGGCCTCCAGTCTCAAGGATGATCAGACAGCAGAAAAGCTTATCGCCAAATTCAACGATATGGCCAAGTTCTGCTACCGCTACTCTTATTCAAGTGGAATACTCAATCAAAAACTGACCCCTGGAAACAAAGCTTAGTCCCGGAGGCGTGATATGGGCGGATCAGCAGCCCTGATTAAAAGACACCGGGTCTAAACAGGGGTCAAATCAAAGGAGAAAGCAAAGTGAAAAAGATAGAGATCAATCCCATGACCCGCCTGGAGGGGCACGGCAAGATCGCCATTTTTCTGGATGAAAATGGCAATGTTGACGATGCCTTTTTCCAGACAGTGGAATTTCGCGGGTATGAAAAGTTTCTGCAGGGCATGCCCATTGAGGAGGTGCCCAGGACCGTGTCCACGGTGTGCGGAGTCTGCCGGGCGGTGCACTTCCTGTGTTCCATGAAGGCCTCGGATGATGTCTACGGCGTCGCTCCGCCCTCTACGGGCAGAAAACTGAGGGAACTCTTCTACAGCGCTCATACAGTGGAAGACCATACTGCTGTGCTTTATGCCCTTGGTTTTCCGGATTTCGTAGTGGGTCCGGACGCATCCCCGGCAGAACGCAACCTGGTGGGCCTTATCAAGGCTGTAGGTGCGGAAACAGGGAAACTTGTTCTTCAGAAACGCGGCCTGGCCGTAAAAATTTTCGAACTCCTGGGCGGCAAGCCCAATCATCCTGTTGCGGCCCTGCCAGGAGGATGGTCCAAGAGGATCAATGAAGAAGAGCGGGCCCAGATCGAAAAATGGGCTGAAGAACTGGTGGAACTGGGCAAGCTGACCCTCCAGGTCTTTGATGACGTGGTGCTCAAGAATCCCAAATACATGGAACTGGTCACAGGAGAAATGTACAGGGTCGAAGTGGGCAACATGGCAACCGTTGATGAGCAGAACCGCTTTGCTCTATATGACGGTACCCAGAAGGCCATAGACGCCCAAGGCAATGTTGTGGGTACTTTTCGCGGCAAAGAATACCTTGATTTTATTTCCGAACGGGTCCTGCCCTGGTCCTATCTCAAGTTTCCTTATAACAAAAAACTTGGAGGCTGGGACGGGATAAAGAGCGGCCCGGACACCAATATATATTGTGTGGGTCCCCTGGCCAGGATGAACGTGGTGGATTCCATGAGCACCCCGCTGGCCCAGGAGCATTTTGAGAAGTTTCACGATACTTTTGGAGCCTGGCCCGTGCATTATATCCAGGCTTACCACTGGGCCAGGGCAATCGAGGTGCTGGCAGCCGCTGAAAAATGCCTGGAGCTGTCCAGGGATCCGGAGATAACCGGCAGCGATATCTGGAACCAGCCATCGTCCTGCACCGGTGAGGGGGTAGGTATTCTCGAAGCCAACAGGGGCACCCTGGTCCATCATTATATCACTGATGACCAGGGGATTGTTCAGAATGCCAACCTTATTGTGTCCACAACCCACAACAACGCACCCATCAACCTGGCCGTAAAAACCGCGGCCCGGCATTTTATTCAGGATGGAAATGTAAGCGAGGCCCTTCTGAACCACGTGGAAATGGCCTTCAGGCCTTATGACCTTTGCCTGGCCTGCGCCACGCATACGGTTACCGGAGGGCAGCAGCCGGTGGAGGTCAACATCTATAAAAACAGCGGTGAACTGTACAAGCAAATGAAGAACTTTTAAGTATGGGGTCACAAGGCGGGAAGACTGTCTTCCCGCCCTGCACACCTGCGTCCTGGGGAAGGCCACCTGCGCCAACTTTTTTAATAAGGCATACAGCATGAATGATTTTAGAACTATTGTCCTGGGCATAGGCAACCCTCTGCTGCAGGACGACCGGGCCGGGCTGGAGGTGGCCCGGCGGGTCTTTGAACTGGGCCTTTCCGTTGATACCCAGGAGCTTTACACCGTGGGCTTCGAGGTCATGGACAGGCTTATGAGTTATGATCGGGCATTTATTGTTGACGCATGCAGGCTGGGAAACAAGCCGGGTACAGTTATGGAAGTAAGGATCGAGGACATCTTTTCATCCAAAAGCCTGGCCAGTTCCCACGCCATAACCCTTGGAGCGACTCTCAAGACCGCTTATCAGCTGTTTCCGGATGAAATGCCCGGGGAACTAAGGATATTTCTGATAGAAGTGGAGAGGATTGACGAGTTCACGGATATTATGAGTCCCTGTGTTGATCAGGCTGTGCAGGAGACAGTGGACATTATTGCCTCGGCAATAAGCTCAAAGGGTTGTAAGAGTGGAAGAAATATGAGCTGTTGCAGGCATATCCTGTAGCCGCAGAATCCAACCCCTCTGTCTGTAACCATTCAGGGGGCAGATACCGGCCAGGGGGACAGTCCCCGCGACACTTTCACTGCACAACTGAAAAGTACAGACGCGAAGTTTTGTGAAGCATCATAATCATCACTTAGCGGGGACAGTCCCCTGGCCTTGTGCCATCAGCCAACACCGAGGTCCCCCTGAATGGTTACCTCTGTCTTTATGTCATGGTCGAGAAAAGCCGGTACCTTCCTTGCGGGACTCTGCTAATTGTAACCATTCAGGGGATGCCTCAATCGTCCAGTAATCACCACCGAAGACCCTCTGAATGGTTACCTGCAATTTAAACCTTGATCATGAATAAGTCTGCTTGACATCATAAATCATAAAACATACAGATAATCTATGCGAATAACTTTATCCATACCAGATGAGATTGCTCGCCGATTCCAGGCGTCAGTACCTCCCCGTCAGCGATCCCGTCTTGTTACACGATTGCTGGAGCAAGAATTAGCGAAACATGACAGCTCGCTGGCGGATGCCTGCCGTGCAGCCAATAGGGACACAGTTTTAGAGCAAGAGATTGATGAATGGCAGGCATTTGAGGACGGGATCGAGGAATGACCGAACCCGTCATCATGCGGGGAGACACTTGGTGGGTGAGTTTGGACCCGACTCAGG
>NZ_QYZY01000192.1:0-2301 GCF_003838035.1 Desulfonatronospira sp. MSAO_Bac3
CCGACGTGGACGTGGCTCAGGAAATGACCGAGTTCACCAGGAACCAGGTCCTCTCCCAGGGCGCAACCGCCATGCTGGCTCAGGCCAACACCCTGCCGCAGATGGCTATGCAGCTCATGGGCTAATCCGGGAACTTCAAACCAAAACCCTCAAGGGGGCCGGATCCACCGGGGTCCGGCCCCCTTTTTTTGATATTGCTGCCGCAGGGGTTTGCTCGTGGCAAACCCGGTTCCCAGTCAGGACGCAATAAATTACGCCCCTGAGGGGCGGCCCTTCCACTGACAGATGACAACAGACCACGTACTACTTTATATGGAATCCCGGCATTCCTTAATTCCTCAATCCCTCAATCCCTGAATTCCTTTATCCCTGAATTCCTGAATCATACTCCCGGCACACCCCTTGCATAAAAAACCCCACAAAAGGTTCAAAGCCCAATAGCAACAACGCAAGGAGAAGCCCATGTTCAACGAATCCCCTTTTGCCGGACGAGGCCAAGATCCCGAAGAACTCCTGGCCCGGGCCAGGCAGGCCCTGGACAACGAAGACTGGTCCACCGCAGTCAAGGTTTTGAACAGCATCCTTTTACGCCACAAAAAAGAAGCACCGGCACAGACATACTCACTGCTGGCTCTGGCTTTGCGGGCACAGGACAAGCTGGACCGGGCGGAAAAGATTGCCTGCAAGGGCATGCAGGATCATCCTGACGACATAAGCATTCTCACTGAATATGCGGACATTGCCCGGGCAAGGCAGGACTGGGCCGAAGCAGAAAGACGACAGGCGGAAGCCAGAAGCCGCAAGGAACAGCTGAACAAGGCCAACGCCCTGCAGAGCCCCTCTGCAACCCTGCACGTCAAGGATGCTGCTGAACCAGAACTTAATGCCCCTGAACCTGGACAGCAACCCGTAGCAGGAGCTTCTGTCAAAACCCGAAAAATCATGTGGCTCTCTCCCATGTTCGCCCTGGACCGCAGAAGTGGAGCAGCCTGCCAGATATATGCAGTGCTCTGCACACTGGCCCGGGCCGGATGGGACGCCTACGCCGTAAACATGACCCTGTGCGACGGACAGGAGGAATACCCAGTGGGCAAAATCATCGGGGAAAGTCAGGCAGGGCCTGAGAACCACGGCAAGGTGTTCAAAATAAAGCGTGACGAGGTTAAACATAATATATTCTACACCAGAAGCAGCTACAGCAAGAACCTTGTCCGGGAGGAAGCCCAGGAATTTTTCCAGCACGCCAAAAAGGCCATGGAACAGATCCAGCCGGACGTGGTTATCACCTACGGCGGATCAAAGTTGTGGAAAGAACTTATCTCTGTGGCCCGGAAAAACTGCAAAAGACTGGTATTTTTCATGGCAAATACCGCCTATGATGATGCAGAGAGCTTCCGACCCTTTGACACTGTACTCATAAACTCCAACTTCAACCGTGAACATTACCTGGAAAAAATAGGAATAGACAGCCTGGTGCTTCCCGAGGTCCTTCCGCCCAATGTCCTTGTTCAACCAGAGGATGTTCTCGCTGCCCGGGCACCTGAGCAGCGCGGCATGGGCCTGATCACCATGGTCAACCCCTCCAAGGCCAAAGGAGCTACACTCTTCGCCAGGCTGGCAAATATGGCCCTGAGTGAAAGGCCCGATCTCACTTTTATGGCTGTAGAGGGCAGGATGACTGATGAACAGTGGAAGCGGGCCGGCATAAATCTGTCCAGACAGCCCAATGTCTGGTGGATTCCCAACCAGGAAAACATGACCAGGGTGTACGCCCGTACCAGCATCCTGCTTTTTCCTTCCTTCTGGAATGAAGCAGCCGGAAGGGTAGGAATTGAAGCCTCCCTGGGCGGCATCCCGGTACTGGCCTCCAACCACGCCGGCATTCCGGAAATGCTTAATGGTGCTGGATTTCTTTTCGATATCCCAGACAAGTGCCGGGAAAAATACTCCAAAGTGCCCTCCCCGGAAGAAGTCCGGCCCTGGCTGAACAAAATCATTGAGCTGATGGATAATGAAGAAGCCTTCCGGGAGGCCTCCCAAAGGGCAGTAGAGTGCTGTGCCAGGCACCATCCGGGCAACGTAAAACCCAGAGTGGTCCAGCTCTTTGAGGATATATACCAGGGCAACAACATGGTGCCTCCCCTGCAGCCCGGGCAGAAGGGCAAAAACACGACCAATGCTCCGGTAGTAAAAGGCGAAAAAACGGGACGCAACCAGCCCTGCCCCTGCGGCTCGAGGAAAAAGAATAAAAAGTGCTGCAGGATTTCCGAAGTCGGGAAAGCCCAGGAAATCCAGGACGCA
>NZ_QYZY01000193.1:0-3060 GCF_003838035.1 Desulfonatronospira sp. MSAO_Bac3
CCTGGGATGGTTTTTTTTTAGCTGCTATCGAAGCTTATGCCTGTGTGCTCATACAAAACCATGGGCAGACTTGAATCCGTTTCCTGATAAAAACGCAGCTGTTCAGCAAGCTTTGTCATTGCTCTTACTCTGGTAATCGGGATCACGGTGAATAATCGCATGAAAATTGACTAACCTCAATCCGAGTGAGGTCCAGTGATGCTGGCGGAATCCATGATCTGGAGTCTTGGAGGCTGGGTTATCCGACTGGGGATGATTCCGGTAATCGGAATGCGCCAGGAAAATCCCTCCACCTGCCTGGCCTGGCTGGCAGTGATTTTTTTAATGCCCTGGCCGGGGCTAATCCTTTATCTGCTTCTTGAAGAGCACGGACTCAGCCGTCCAAGGCTGTCGCGCCGCATTAAAAAACACAAAAATTTTCACCTGACCAATTCCAGTTACCTGACCACACCCAATTTTGAAGGGTGTCAGGTCAACCCTGATCACCAGGCCCTGGTCCACCTGGCTGAAAAGCACGGGGGGCTGCCGCTTCTTGGAAGCAACCGCATGAAGCTCATTGTCGATACCGAAGAGTTCATCGACTCCCTGAGCGCAGATATTCTTCAGGCCAGAAACCATGTGCACCTGCTTTTCTACATATTCAGAGACGATTTTACAGGTCGTAAAGTGGCCCGGGCTTTGGGGGAGGCAGCCGGCAGGGGGGTTACCTGCAGGGTTCTGGCGGATGCCGTGGGATCCGCGGGTATGTTTTCCGGTCTGGGCAGGTGGATGCAGGAACAGGGAGTGCAGGTACAAAATGCTCTTCCTGCCAATCCCCTTAGAATGCGCCTGGCCAGGCTGGACATCCGCAATCACCGCAAGCTGGCTGTCATTGATGGTAAAGTAGGGTATACGGGGTCCCAGAATATAGTCGACCCCGAGTTCGGCCACAAAAAGGCCGGACAATGGCATGATGTCATGACCCGGGTGCAGGGGCCTACAGTCAGGCAGCTGCAGTCGGTTTTTGTAGAGGACTGGTTTTACGAGACCCAGGAGATACTGGATGATCCGGATATTTATCCGCCGTCCACCAGCGAGGGCATGGCCGCGGTACAGGTTGTGCCCACAGGTCCGGACAGGCCCACCTACGGGTTTCAGGACCTGCTTATCCAGGCCATCAACTCGGCCCAGCTAAGTGTCTCGGTGGTGTCGCCTTACTTTATTCCCAATGAAGGCCTGATTACGGCTTTGAGGCTGGCTTCGGCCCGGGGGGTTGAAGTAGACATAATCATTCCCGACAGAAGTGACCACCTCCTTGTGGACCAGGCCAGTGCCTATTACTGCGGGATTGTCCTGAATAACGGGGGCAATGTCCATCTTTTCCGGGACGGGATGCTGCACGCCAAAATCATCACCATGGACCGCTCCCTGGCCATAGTAGGCTCGGCCAACTTCGATATCCGTTCCTTCTACCTCAACATGGAGCTGGTAAGTATAGTCTTTGACCAGCAGTTCAGCTATGAACTGAGCATGCTGGTGGAAAACTACAGAAAGAACTCCTTCAAAGTCGGCCGGGCCTGGTGGTCAAGACGGCCGGTATACAAAAGAATGACCGAAGGAGTGGTCAAAATCTTCAGCCCGTTGCTTTAGACTTCATGACAGGGCCTTGCTGATCCTGTGCATGGCTTCCTGGACATTTTCCCGACTGTTGAAGGCGCTTATCCGGATAAAGCCCTGGCCGCAGGGACCGAAACCCGTCCCCGGTGTACACACCACTCCGGCCTTGTTTAAAAGAGAGTCGAAAAGGCTCCAGGAATCCGAGCCGCTCTGGATCCATATGTAAGGAGAGTTTTTCCCTCCGGTGCATTTGTATCCCTGGTCCTGCATGGCCTTGAGGATAATGCCGGCATTACTCAGGTAATAGTCGATATTGTTTTTTACCTGGGCCTGCCCTTCCGGACTGTAGACCGCCTCTGCAGCTCGCTGAACAGGGTAGGCCACCCCGTTGAACTTGGTATTGTGTCTCCTGTTCCACAGGGGGTGAACCATGGTTTTTTGACCCTGGCTGTCATATGCCCGGCATTCTTTGGGAACAACCGTATATGCACACCTGGTTCCGGTGAAGCCCGCGGTCTTGGAAAAACTTCTGAATTCAATGGCCACTTCTCTGGCCCCGGGGATTTCAAAGATGCTGCGGGGCATGGCCTCATCACGGATAAAGGCCTCGTAAGCTGCGTCAAAAAGGATCAGGGCCTTGTTGTCCCGGGCGTAGTCCACCCATTTCTGCAGCTCCTGCTTTGAGATGCCTGCGCCGGTGGGATTGTTGGGGTAGCACAGGTATATCAGGTCCGCCTGTTCCCGGGGCAGGTCAGGGATGAAGCTGTTTTCCGGGGTGCATTCCAGATAGACGAGTCCCTGATAACGGCCATCCTGCATTTCCCCGGTTCTGCCGGCCATAACGTTGGTGTCCACGTATACGGGGTAAACAGGGTCCGGCACTGCGACCCTGGTGTCTGTGCTGAATATTTCCTGAATGTTTCCGGTGTCGCACTTGGCCCCGTCGCTGATAAAAATCTCGTCAGGGGCTATATCCGCCCCGCGCTCCTGGAAATCATGCCTGGCGATCTTTTCCCGCAGGAAATCGTAGCCCTGCTCTGGTCCGTAACCTCTGAAAGACCCGGGTTCAGCCATCTCATCCACTGCCCTGTGCATGGCCTGAACACAGGCTGCGGGAAGGGGCAGAGTGACATCTCCTATGCCCAGCTTTATTATTGACTTGTCCGGGTTGTCATCCTGGAATTTCTGTACGCGTTTTGCGATGTCGGCAAAAAGATAAGAAGCGGTCAATTTGTTGTAGTGCTCGTTGATCAAAATCATAATACTCTCCCATATTTTTTGCTTCCAGTAAAAAAATAACCTCCGGGTGTCAAACATGCCAGCCAGGGGAGTTTTAAAAAAAGGTATCTGTTTAGCGCTTTTAAGGAAAGCAGGGGACAGGCACTCCGGGACCCACTTGAGCATCATTTTGTGCTTAAAACATCTCATTTTTTGGGACAAGTGGGTCCCGGAAGAGCCAGTCCC
>NZ_QYZY01000194.1:0-5073 GCF_003838035.1 Desulfonatronospira sp. MSAO_Bac3
ACCGCAGCCATCCGCGAAGTGGTGGAGATGCACTTCCCCTTTGTCTGGGTGCGGGGGCAGGCCACCAATGTCAGCCGTCCGGGTTCCGGTCATATCTATTTCACCCTCAAGGATGAGCAGGCCGCCCTGCAGGTGGTGTGGTTCAAAAACACCCAGGCAGCCAGCCGCAAGCAGAACAGTGATCCTGCGGCAAGCCTGGACAACGGTCAGGAAGTCATCTGTGCCGGGCGTATAGGCGTATATCCCCCCAGGGGCACCTACCAGCTCATCGCCGAACTGGTCCAGGAGCAGGGCCTGGGGGATCTGTTTCTGGCCTTTGAGGCCCTCAAGGCCAGGCTGCAGCAGGAAGGGCTCTTTGAAGCGGAGCGCAAGATGAAGATTCCCTTCAACCCGGAGCGGGTGGGCATAATTACCGCCTCTACGGGCGCTGCCCTGCAGGACTTCATGCGTGTGGCCGAAGATATGGGGATGGGCTCAAAGATAATTGTCTATCCCAGCCTGGTACAGGGGGACAAGGCCCCGGCGGATATTGTCCGGGCGATAAACCGGGCCTGCCGGGAGGACAAAGTGCAGGTCCTGGTGCTCATGCGCGGGGGCGGCTCCCTGGAGGACCTGTGGGCCTTCAACAGCGAGGAAGTGGCCAGGGCCATAGCCGGTTCGCATATCCCGGTGATAACCGGGGTGGGGCACGAGGTGGATACCACCATTGCCGACCTGGTGGCTGATCTGCGGGCGGCCACTCCCAGTCATGTTCCCCAGCATCTGTGGCCTCAGAGAAAGGATCTCTGGGTGCGCCTGGATGAACAGGAGATGCTCCTGGTGCAGGCCTACAAGAGATTTTTAAAGACCAGGGAAGAACAGCTGCAGAATCTGTCCAGGGGACTGGGGTGGCTCAGCCCGGCCAGGCAGATGCAGCGCAGGGAAGAACAGCTTGACTCCCTGGAGCAGGCTTTGAAGAGGGAGGGCGGGAATTTTCTGGATATGTACATGCGTATGGTCCAGGAGCTTGAATCCAGGCTCCGGGGTAAATTCAGCCCGGACTACTGGGAAGTCAGGCATCAGCAGCTGGATTATCTGCAACAGACACTGAAGGCCCGGGCGGTTAATTTCCTGGAAGACAGGGAGAATAAAGTGTCCTTTGCCGCGGAAAAGCTGGAGTCCCTGGATCCTTACGCACCCATCAGGCGGGGTTACAGCCTGGTTACTGTGGCCAAAAGCGGGAAATTCCTGCGCAGCGTACATGACGTAAGCCCCGGCGACGTTCTGGAGATTACAGTGATTGATGGACAGATTAAGAGCCGGGTGGGAGGAGATTGATGCAGCACAAACTTTCTCTGGCGTATTTTTTACCAGTGCAGGACCCCGGGCATGTCAGGCGGGCGGCCTGCCTTATGAACTCCATCCATGCGCAATGGCCCTTTGTGCATTTCGAGGTTTTTTCAGGAGTCCGGGAAGATGTCTTGAAAAATCATCTCCAGGCTGCGCATGCCTGTCACAACCGATATCCCGGGACGGCGCTTGTGCATGACCGACCGCGGCAGGATAATCCGGAAGAAAAAGCAGAGTTTCTGCAGAGGAGCCTGTCCTTCGGGCAGGAGCAGGTAGGGGAATATTCACAGCTGCTTTCAGAGGCTGGATGCTGCCTGGCTATAAGCGATACTTCGCCCCTGGCCATAGCTGCAGCCGGCAAGGCCGGGATTGCCTCTGTCCTTGTGGAGGATTATTTCTGGACTGAAGTTTATAAAGGCTTATTTTCCAATGAGCCGTTTTTAAAAGAATATGCTGATATGCTCGGAAAATACCTGCACCAGGCGGACCTGCGTATTGATCTGCCTGCGGCAGAGGATTCCCATGCACAGCATATACCTGAGCATCAGGGTTATGGAGATGCCGCCCGGGCCATCTGCCATTACCTGGTACAGGAACAGGAAATACTGGAAGTGGTTGACCGGGAGGGATGCGTGCTGGGGGCGGCACCCAGGAAACGCGTGCACGGAAACAACAGTCTGCTGCACAGGGTGGTGCATGTACTGGTCTTTGATGACCAGGACAGGCTTCTTCTGCAGAAGCGCTCTCTGAACAAGAGGGTGGCCCCGGGTCGGTGGGATACCTCAGTGGGCGGACACGTGGATTGCGGTGAGTCCATTGAGACGGCCATGTACCGGGAAATGCAGGAAGAACTGGGGATCCGGCCCAGGGATGTGCAGTTTGCCTACAAGTATATCCATTCCAATGACTTTGAGTCTGAACTGGTCTATACCTATACCTGCCGGTATGATGGACAGGTGGAATTCAACCCGGAAGAAATTGACGCTGTGAAATTCTGGAAAACAGAAGAGATTGAAGAAAATCTGGGTAATGGGACTCTGAGTGACAACTTTGAAGACGAATTCAGGCTGTACAGGCAGTGGATGGGTAAGCGGTAAACTAAAGCGGGCCATGCCCGCAACCCAATAAAGAAAAGAGCTATTTGACAGGATTAACAGGATTAAGAGATGGATAAAGAAAAGAATCATTTTGTCCTGGCCGGAAGCCAGGCCAAAAGGTTATCCTGTCAATCCTGTTAATCCTGTCTAAGTTTCTTGTTTTTTGTGGCAGGGTCTGAGGAGTAAGCCACTACATTTAACACATGACAGCATTTAATCTCGTATCTGAATATACTCCCCAGGGTGACCAGGTTGAGGCCATTGAACATCTGGTGCAGAACCTGGATCAGGGCCTGGATCACCAGGTACTTCTGGGCGTGACCGGTTCAGGCAAGACCTTTACCATGGCCAATGTCATTGCCAGGAGCAACCGGCCGGCCCTGGTCATGGCCCCCAACAAGACCCTGGCGGCCCAGCTGTACAACGAATTCCGGCTGCTTTTCCCGGAAAACGCAGTGGAGTATTTTGTCAGCTACTATGACTATTACCAGCCCGAGGCCTATCTGCCCCGCACCGACACCTACATTGAAAAAGATTCCTCCATAAATGACGACATAGACAAATTGAGGCACGCCGCCACCCATGCCCTGCTCACCCGCAGGGACGTGCTCATTGTAGCCTCGGTGTCCTGCATATACGGCCTGGGTTCTCCGGAATACTACTCCAAGATGATCATTCCCTTAGAAGAAGGGCAGACCATGGACATGGACGAGCTCATGGCCAGGCTGGTGGAGGTGCAGTACGAGCGCAACGACTACGACTTTCACCGGGGTACTTTCCGGGTGCGCGGAGACGTCCTGGAAATAATCCCGGCCTATCGCATGGAACAGGCCCTGCGAATTGAGTTTTTCGGAGATACCGTGGAATCCCTGTTTGAGACCGATCCATTAACCGGGGAGATAAAATCCAGGCTCAAGAAAACGGTTATTTATCCGGGCAGCCACTATGTATCCGACCAGGACAATCTGCAGAGGGCCATGAACGATATCCGGGAGGAACTGCGGCACAGGCTGAACTGGTTTCAGGAGCAGAACATGCTGGTGGAGGCCCAGAGACTGGAGCAGAGGACCCAACTGGACCTGGAGATGATCCAGGAGATGGGCTATTGCAACGGCATTGAAAACTATTCCAGGCATCTGGACGGACGCAGGCAGGGTCAGCCCCCGGCCTGCCTTCTGGATTATTTTCCGGATGACTACCTTTTGTTCATTGATGAGTCCCATATTACCATTCCCCAGGTCGGAGGCATGTACAACGGAGACCTGTCCAGGAAGAAGACCCTGGTGGATTTCGGGTTCAGGCTGCCTTCGGCCCTGGACAACCGGCCCCTGAGTTTTGATGAGTTCCAGGAGAGGATGGGACAGACAGTGTACGTATCTGCAACTCCCGGCCCCTGGGAAATGGATAAATCTCAGGGAGTTCTGGCGGAGCAGATCATCCGGCCCACCGGTCTGGTGGACCCCGAAATCGAGGTGCGTCCCACCCATGGCCAGATGGATGATCTTCTCAATGAATGCCTGCAGCGGCAGGAAAACGACCAGAGGGTGCTGGTGACCACCCTGACCAAGCGCATGGCCGAAGATCTTACGGATTATCTGCAGGAACGGGGTGTCAGGAGCAAGTACCTGCATTCGGACATAGATACCCTGGAGAGGGTGGCCATTATCCAGGCCCTCAGGGCAGGGGAGTTTTACGTGCTGGTGGGGATTAACCTTCTGCGCGAAGGCCTGGACATCCCGGAAGTGTCACTGGTGTCCATCCTGGATGCGGACAAGGAGGGCTTTCTGCGCTCCACCAGGTCCCTCATCCAGACCTTCGGCCGGGCCGCGCGCAATGTGGATGCCAGGGTGATCATGTACGCGGACAGGGTTACGGACTCCATGCGGCGGGCCATGGACGAGACCGAGCGCAGGCGAAGCAAGCAGAAGGAATTCAACCTGGAGCACGGCATAGTCCCGGCCAGCATTGTCAAAGCCGGACCCAACACCCTGTACGAGATGCACAACCAGCCTGAACCTGAACAGATGGGGCTGGCTGCTGAGGAGATTTCCCGGTATGGTGCTGATCCGCAAAAGCTGGAGAAGGAAATAAAGAGTCTGGAGCGCAAAATGCGCAAGCTGGCCCAGGACCTGGAATTTGAGGAAGCGGCCCGGGTCAGGGACCGCATTCAGGACTTGAAAAATGCTTTGATGGTTTAGTTTGGAAGTTAACAGTTATCAGTTAATTGTTAATTGTTACAGAACAAAACCATGAATTAACTGCCTTATCTCAATTAACTAATAACAGCTAACTGACAACAGGTCGCGGGCATGGCCCGATTAGACTTACTCTTGAAACCCTATCACAAAAAACAAGAAAAATTTGAGCTATGGCAGGGGTTCAGCGCTTGGCACTGTAACTGTTCCGCACTTATTTTTTTAAGAAAAAAGACTATTGCCCACAGATCACACAGATGCACACAGATAAGAAAGGTTTTTTTATGTGCATACCAGGAATGAAGAACCTGGTATGCACATGGTCTCCACCGCATCCGCGGTAGATACCGGGGAGTAATCTTCCCCCCGCGCAAGCGGCTGATGCCTTTTCCTTGCGGGTTCTTATTCCCGCAAGGAAAAAACATGCTTCTTCAATCTCTTTTATCTGTGTC
>NZ_QYZY01000195.1:0-9288 GCF_003838035.1 Desulfonatronospira sp. MSAO_Bac3
GAGAAGTCAATGCTTTTGTAAAGATTATTTCTACTTACTTCCTTACTTATGCCCCAGTGCCAACCTTAGTTGGCACCAGCACCCTCAACACAGCACCAAACATCATTTTTTTACCATGAAAACAAGCCTCCCTTTGTTTGTGCAACACCCTAACCTGTTATAATAGCATTGTTTTTTTATATAGTGACACGAAACACAAACTATGGCCCATATTTTGCTATAAAGATGCAGGTGGACCGGAGCAACTTACTATAAACCCTATACTATTTTTAAGGAGTGGACTTATGAACCTGTTAGTTCCGCATGATGGATCCGAGTTTGCAAACAAGACTATGGACAAGGCAATAGATTTTTGCCGAAAATTGGGTGGAGGCAAAGTTTATTCTGTTGTAGTTGTGCCTGACCTTTGTATTTCATTCGTAGGAAGAGATGAATGCAATCTACTGGAAAGCACTCTGCAAAAAGAAGGCAACGAAATCAAAAATAATGTGCAAGGCAGGCTAACTGAAAAGGGTGTTGATGGGCAGGTAATGATCAAGTCAGGCGCTCCAGAAAAGGTAATTCTCGAGACTGCAGATGAAGTGAATGCTGATTATATAGTTATGGGCGCATCCGGGTCACATGGAGCAGATGCAAGAGGAGTGCTTGGAGGGGTAACCTGCAAAGTCATAAACACTGGAAAAAGAAGTGTCATAGTTATCAAATAATTTTCAGTAAAGATACCTTTTAGAAGACGCGACGGTATTTTTTTGCAGTCACATATTTTATACCATAACTATTTTAAATGAACAAGGAGATCTAAATCATGGCAGAACATGACAAGAAAGAAGCCCAGGAAGCCATCAAGGAAGAAATGGCTGCAGCATCTTCCACCGGCAAGGGCAGAGACTGGTCGCAACTGTGGAAGAAGGAAGACTGGTGGGCCAACTGGCTTGGTCTGGCCCTTCTATTATTCGCCCTTGTGGTCTTCTGGGGAGCAACTCCCTCGGACGCCCCAGAACAGCTGGCAGAACACGAGGCAGTGGTTGAGTACGAGGAAGAAAGAGCCCCCTTTGCCACTATAGAGCAGATCAAGGCCCAGGATGAACTGGACAGCATCCGGGCCAGGGACCATGGGCTGGGACCTGCAATGGGCTGGCTTATCCAGCGTCCCAGGGGCTGGGATGACAACCCTGTGCAAGCCTTCTACATGAGCGAGTCCAGGGCTGCTGAAATGCGTGAAGAGGCAAAGCCGGCATATGAAGAAGCCCAGCAGGCAACTGAAGAGGCCCTGGCTGAGGCTGAAGAGGCCCAGGCCGCAGCTGCAGAGGCCGATTTCGAGGATGAAGCCTTAAACGAAGAGGCCGTCAACGCCATCGATGCCTGGCTGGATGCCCGGGACGCAGAGTCCAGCGCCAGAAGCGATGCCAATGTTTCCGGCTACAATCTTATCCCCTCCATGATTCTGCTCATGATCTTTACCGGTCTCATGTTCGCCATAGGCATCAGCTTCATGGGCGGCAATGTGGGCACATTTCTGGTGGGCTATCCCATAGTGTTCATTATATCCATAATCGGATTCTTCATCGGCAACCACGCCATAGCCAGTGAATACGGCTTGAGCTATGTGCTGTGGTGTATTATAATTGGTCTACTCATCAGTAATACCATGAGTACACCTGGCTGGGTCAAACCAGCGGTTCAGACCGAGTACTACATCAAGACCGGACTGGTGCTTCTCGGGGGCAGCATTCTTTTCGG
Organism: Desulfonatronospira sp. MSAO_Bac3; assembly: GCF_003838035.1. NCBI lineage: Bacteria > Pseudomonadati > Thermodesulfobacteriota > Desulfovibrionia > Desulfovibrionales > Desulfonatronovibrionaceae > Desulfonatronospira > Desulfonatronospira sp. MSAO_Bac3. Next base: position 1,741 of record NZ_QYZY01000195.1, read on the forward strand.
CCTGATCCTTATGATCGGTGCTCCCGGCATCGTGGTGGCCTGGGGTGTTACACCTACCGTTCTAATCATCGGCTACTGGGTGGGTAACAAGTACATCAAGCTGCCCTCCAAGCCCCTGAATATATGCGTGGCCGCAGCAGCAAGTGTTTGCGGTGTGTCCGCAGCCATCGCCGCTGCAGCAGCCTCCAAGGCCAAGGGTGAAGAACTGACTATCGCTGTCGGTCTGTCCTTAGTTTTCACCGCCCTGGGCATGTTCCTCATGCCGGCACTGGTCATGGCCGTGGGAATGAACCCCATTCTGGGCGGTGCATGGGTCGGCGGTACTGTCGACTCCACCGGTGCAGTTGTGGCCGCGGGCGAGCTTCTTGGCCCCGGAGCCATGTACACCGCAGCCACCCTGAAGATGATCCAGAACGTCATGATCGGTATCCTGGCTTTCGGTATCGCTGCCTACTGGGCCACCAAGGTGGAACGTGAGGGAAGCAATGTAGAGTTGACCGTGGGCGCAGCTCTGCGCGAAATCTGGGTCCGCTTTCCCAAGTTCGTTATCGGCTTTGTGGCGGCTTCAATCTTCTTTACCATCGTGTACGAAGCCATGGGTCACCAGATGGGCGAGACCATTGTCAGCGACGGCGTCCTGGGCGGATGGGCCAACCCGCTGCGGGCCTGGTTCTTTGCCATGGCCTTTACCAGCATCGGTCTGGCCACCAACTTCCGCGAACTGGCCAAGTACTTTGCCGGCGGAAAGATCCTGTACCACTATGTCTTCACCCAGGGCTTCAACGTCATCCTGACTCTGTTCCTGGCCTGGCTGATGTTCATGGTCTTCTTCCCCGGCGTAACTGAACATCTGATGGAAATCAGATAAACAGGGCAAGAAATGAACAATAAAGAAACCATTAAAGCCCCGGCCGATGCGAAAGCCCCGGCCGGGGCAAAAAGAAAATGGGCAAGGATCCTGGTGACATCCTCCCTGCTCCTGATACTGGGGATAGGCGTTGCCTACCTGCACAGCCTGCCTGTAGTCCAGGAGGTCAAACAGGCCTTCCGGGAAAGCGGCATAGATGTCAGTGCCTTTACCTACAGCGACGTGGAAGAGTACAGGGATGTCAAGTCCGGACTTCGGGCCGACCCGGTGAGATAAACCCCTCCATACTACACCAGTGTACGGGAGCACGGTCAAACAAGACCCTGCTTCCGTATACACAAAAAATCCTCCCGGCTGTCATGCAGCGCTTTCAAGTCATCCTGTCAAGGACAAACATGAAGCACACCACAAGTATAAAGCAGAGCAGAGAAAGAAGCACTCCCAGGGTCATGATCTTCAAGTCGGAAACTTTTTTGGGGCAATAAAGGCGAGCTTTGCAGGAAGTGCAGACGGTGTGATGGCTTTGCGCCAGGACCCCGCAACTCGGACATCTGCGGGGAGCAAAAATCCTGCGCTTACTTCTCCCGCTGTCGGGAGTTATGCCGGAAGGCTGATGCAACAAACCCATGGCAAACCTCCTGGAAACCCGGACGGGCTTCAGGGCAGCAGGAGCTGACAGCTTTATACGTCAGGAACTGAAAATGCTGCCGGCTTCCTGGTTGCGCAGTATGGAAGCTTGTTTTTCCATCTCCGAAACCACCTTGCGGCTGTCGTCACTGTCGTGAAAAGCATGCAGGGCGGCCTTGTTCACTTCTTTCTCAGCCTGGTTCAGCTTGTTCAAAAACTTCTTGTATTCATTTTTGGTCTTGTAGGCAGATCTGACCAGTTCGGGGTAATCCCTGCCGGAGCTTCGAAGAAGACTGCGGTAATGTTTTATGAGCAGGCGGATTTCCTCCATCTGCCTGTTGCGGACCTCCTGAACGTTGGGGCCGTCAACATCGTAGTCCGCAAAAAGATCCATCTCCCTTTCCTCTTTTTTTTCTCCGCGAACCAGTTCCTCCCTGGCCAGGTTGAGGGCATGCAGCTTGGTGCGTGTAAACCCTTGCTGAAAATTGGCCAGATTATTCTTATAGCGTTTTATATGGTTAGCATGGTAAATAAAAAGAATAGGCACCAAAAACATCCATACGCTCAATTTGGGCTTCTGGATAACAGAAGTCGCCAGGGTATGAGCAAACTGCTCCTCCCTTTGAAAAATTGCGGTGAACCTCTGCTCAAAATCCTGATCCATATCAGCCCCCTTAAAGACAACTACAATTTCAGCTCGGTCATTTCAATGTGTTTTTTTGCTGCACAGGTTTCTCATTTTAATAAAACTACAAAGAAACTTTGCGTGCAGCCCAGGTGATCTTTTTTGCGGCAAGGGCATTTCATGAAAGGCCCTTGCCGCCGGAAAACAGAAAAAACCCCGGGCATGTTTTTAATTTCAGACCGCCGGGGACTGGTTTAGTGTTTCTGATAGACAGCTGTTATGCTAAAGTCAAGCCAAAAGGGCAATAACCTGGCATATTCATTATCGCGTTTAGAATGATTCCCGGCCAACCAGCTGAAAATATCACAGCCCCTTATCAGCCATGTAGGCCACCAGGTCGCCGATGCGGCAGGAATAGCCCCATTCGTTGTCGTACCATGCATATATCTTGGCTATATTCCCGGACTGAACCATGGTGAAGTCGGCTTCTACAATCGATGAACGGGGATCGCCGATAAAATCTGATGAGACCAGCGGGTCTTCTGAATAGCCCAGGATGCCCTGCAGCGGGCCTTGCGCTGCACTCTTGAGTACTGAGCGCAAATCCTCGGTGCTTGCGTCGCGTTCCAGCTCACAGACGAAGTCCACCAGGGAAACAGTAGGTACAGGCACACGCACGGAGAACCCGGAAAACTTGCCCTCCATCTCAGGCATAACCAGTGCCACGGCCTTGGCCGCCCCGGTGGAAGTGGGGATCATGTTGCAGGCCGCTGCCCGGGCGCGTCGCAAATCGGAATGGGGCAAATCAAGTATGCGCTGGTCATTGGTATAAGCGTGGACTGTGGTCATGACCCCCTTGCTTATGCCGAAATGCTCGTGAACGACCTTGACCACCGGAGCAAGGCAGTTGGTGGTGCAGGAGGCGTTGGAGATGATGTGGTGTCTGTCCGGGTCGTAATCGGACTCGTTCACGCCCAGGACGATGGTTATATCCTCTTCCTTGGCGGGGGCGGAGATAATGACCTTTCTGGCCCCGGCCTCTAAGTGCATGGAAGCCTTTTCTTTGGTGCGGAAAATTCCCGTGCATTCCAGTACCACGTCTACGCCGAGAGAACCCCAGGGAATAAGCCTCGGATCGCGTTCAGCGCTGTTGTGCACAACAAAGTCATCACCTACGTGGATGGCGTCACCCTGGACGCTGATACTGGGCTCAAAAGGACCATAGCTGGTATCCCGGGACAAAAGATGGGCATTGGTGTTGATGTCGAAAAGGTCGTTCACCGCCACGACTTCAATGGTATCCCGGTGATATTTCCATATGGCTTTTAGTACCTGCCGCCCGATGCGGCCAAAGCCGTTTATTCCTACTCTTACCTTCTTGCTCATGTCTTCCTCCAGACGCACCTTTAGTGCGATATTTTAAATTGGCATGTATACCCGGCGCGTCCTCTGGTCCTCACGCCCGCGGGATCATTCATTTCTATAAAACGTAATGCATGTTATCATTAAAACCAGTTAGTCCTCAAAGACTTGGTATACATATTCGTTGGCCAGTTCGCTGGTCCGCTTCAGTGCGTGGTACATACGGGCGTTTTCCAGGGCTATGCCGCACAGGTTGGCAGTGCAGCTCAGAAAATCCAGTTCTTCATCGGTAAAACTGCGGGCCTGCCCTGAATATACCCGCAGAACGCCGATTATCTTGTCTCCCTGGGCTGTGAGCGGAACCACCAGCAGCGAGACTATGCCCTCTTCCGATGCCTGCTGCGGATATTGAAACCGGGGGTCGGTCCGCACATCTTCGATATAGACAGGCCTGCCTTCAAGGGCTTCCTGGTCCAGCTTGCTCTTGGCCACTTCCACAGTCCCTTTGTGGGCGTAACGTTCACTCAGGCCGTAGTAGGCATCTGGCTTGAGAACGGTGCCGGTTCTGTCCAGCAGCCGGATAAAGCAGCCCTTGGCGTTCATGGCCTTGGTGACCTGTTCCACAATCTGCCCCAGGACCTCTCTTGGTTCCAGTGAAGAATTGACTACCCTGGCAATCTTGTAAATGGTTTTATAGAGTTCTTTGGATTCCATGTTGTAACCTGCCTTTGTTTAAAATTTTGCGAAGTTTAGGCTCAGTTCATTCGAACATGGTAACTCTTAAATTCATAAAGGCCGCTGGTCAACCCGGCAGGACAGGACAATTGCCGGAGGCACCTTCCCCCGCCCGGGGTGCCTGGATATCAGGCCGGCAATAAAAACCTGAAACAAAAAAAACAAACCATATTTCCTGCTGGATGATAATATACAATCATGGTATGTATTGCATAACCATTGGAAAATACAGTTTAATCTCCACAACACCCTGTAACCCCTGTAAATTTGACAAGCCTGAATTCCCTCTCTTAAAATACGGGATCAGCGTATCGCTTACAAGCAACTACAGATTGAATTCAGCCATTTCATCATGTTGCTGTCACAATAAACCTGTCATTTTATTAACAGTTTATCCATATTTTTTATCAAGACTGTCTTCAGGGGATTTTTTGAATGGATTTTACTGAGAACCTGTTTCTCCTTGGAGGAGCAATGCTCCTCCTGTTTTTCCTGGTCAGCTATATTTTTCAGCGGCTGAAATTTCCATCACTGCTGGCCTATATTATTCTGGGAGTTGCCCTGGCCGGCCTGTTCACCCCCAGGGAACTGGATATAGTCGACCAGATCGCCCGGATGGGAATTGTCCTGCTCTTTTTTCTCCTTGGGCTGCATTTCCCTCTGGCCAGGCTGGTCAATATCTCCCGCCGTATATGGAAAGTCGGAGCCATGGATATCGGGATCAACTTTGGCGGCAGTTTTCTGCTTGCCTGTCTGTTCGGTTTTGATATTCTGGCCGCACTGATCATAGGTGGAGTAGCCTACGCCACCAGCTCCTCCATCACGGTGAAGATGCTGGAGGATACTAAGCGTACCAACACTCCTGAAGGTGAGTTCAAGCTGGCACTTCTGATTTTCGAAGACCTGGCTGCCCCGGTTCTGGTCTCTTTCCTGGTGGGCCTGACCCTGCACGGCGTAGTCACCCCGGGGGCCATCGCCCTTATTTTCATCAAGGTGGTGATCATCACCGCAGCCTCCATCCTCATGGCCTATTATGGCTTCCGCAGGCTGGACGTGTTTGTTCAAAGATACATGACCAGGGAGTTCATGCCCCTTTTTGCTGTTTCCATAGCCCTGATCTTTGCCGGCCTGGCCGAAGCCCTGGACCTGTCCAAGCTTCTGGGCGCATTCCTGGCCGGGGTAATACTTTCAGAAACCGGCACTTCTAAAGAACTGGGCAAAATCATCGCTCCCTTAAAAGACCTGAGCCTGCCTTTTTTCTTTTTCTGGTTCGGCACAACCATTACCCTGGGGACAGGAGTAATTTCCCCCGTCGCTCTGGTTGTCCTGGTTATCTGGGCTATTGCGGGCAAGCTTATTGTTGGATTCTGGGGAGGCAGGATTTACGGCCTTTCTTTCAAGGGAGCAATCCGGGCGGCCTTTTCCCTGGTTCCCCGGGGTGAGTTTTCTGTAGTCATAGCAGCTCTTGCCGAGCCGGTCCTGCGTGTTTTTTTGGGCATCTACATAGTAACCACGGCAACCATAGGCGTTTATCTGTTCCGTAAGGCCCCTGCCCTGGCTGACAGGATTGATCGCAGATTCGGCAGCAGGATCAAAAAAAAGAGTGCTTAAATTTTTATCCTTGCCGTTGACACCCTGGACTGCTGAAAATATAAGCCTCCTGGGAGGATATCTGTTATGCATATAGTAATAATAGGCGGAGGAGATGTGGGCCGCGAACTGGCCCAGAACCTGGCCCATAAGCAGCAGAAAATTGCAGTTGTGGAAAAGGACCGCGAGATAGCAGAGCAACTGGGCGAAGAACTGGATGTGGCGGTCATCATCGGCAACGGCGCAAACCTTGATATTCTGAATAAAGCCAAAATAAAAAATGCTGAAATGCTCATAGCCGTTACCGGCTCTGATGAAGTGAACATCATCGCCTGCATGATCGCCAAGAAGCTTGAGGTGAGCTTTACCGTCGCCAGGGTCCGCGACCCGGAGAGCGCCGGGAGCATTGACGTGGATACCCGGGGGCTGATCCATAAGCAGGTGGGCATTGACATGATCATCAGCCCGGAAAAGGCGGTGGCTCAGGAAATAGCCAAGACCATCAATTTTCCTGAAGCCGTAGAAGTGGAGTATTTTGCCAGGGGAAAGGCCATGATGGTTGCCACCACGGTAACCAGTGAGGCCAGGCTGGTAGATCAAACCCTTCAGGAACTGCCTTTGCCCAAAGGCTGCATTGTTGTGGGCATCAAGAGGCCCGACGGCGGTTTTGCCCTCCCTGGAGGCAGGGACAAAATACAGGTGGGGGACAAGGTATACCTTATCGGAAAAACCGACGTAATGCGCAAAGCCAGCCAGCTGCTGCACCATGAATCCAGACGGATAAAACGGGTGATTATACTCGGCGGTGGGGTCATCGGATACTCCCTGGCTTCCATCTTAGAATCAGACAAGCAGAACTCCTTTTTGGTCAAGATTATTGAAAAAGATGCAGAAAGGGTGCAGGAACTCAACAGAAAACTGAGCAGGACCACGGTCCTTCAGGGCGATGGTACCGAGGTTTCATACTTCAATGAAGAAGAAATAGCAGAGGCGGATATCCTGGTTGCGGCCACTGAGGACGACCGGACCAATATCGTTGCTTCCATCATGGGGCAGAAACTGGGGGTTCACAAAATCATTTCCGAGCTCACCAGGATCAGTTATGCCTCCACCTACGAAACCGTTGGAGTAGAGGAAACCATAAACCCGCACCTGATAACTGCGGCTCAGATCCTGCGCTTCACCAGACGTGAAGATGTCGTTTCTCTGTCTTTGCTCAAGGAAGAAGCCGCTGAAGTGATGGAGGTGATCCTGCCGGAGTCGGCATGTGTTGTGGGTCAAAGAATCGCCGAGGCGGATTTTCCCAGGGGACTGCTAATAGGGACCATAGTCAGAGGGGATGAAGTGATCGTACCGGACGGAGACACGGTACTGAAAGCAGGGGATCACCTGATCATCTTCGCCATTGCCTGCTTCCGGCTGGACCGTTTTTTTGCCTGCCCCAAGGACTGATTGCCTTAGAGCCTGCCCGGCATTAATCCTGCTGTCCGCACTCCACCATTATTGATTGCTCGACTTTTTGCAGGGGGAGCATTACGCGTTTCATAGGCACCCCCTGAATGGTTACGGCTAAGGAGGGGAGCTACACCGTGGCCTGGATTTGCTTGGGTGGTGAAAGCTTAGGCAACTCCCGGAAAATAGAATTATAAACCTGGGTGGGTGGCGACCTTTTAATTTTCCGTATGTTGCCCGGAACTCCCCATCCTGAAACTGTTACCTTATTTTCAGGTAGTTGCCTTAA
>NZ_QYZY01000196.1:0-9765 GCF_003838035.1 Desulfonatronospira sp. MSAO_Bac3
TGATATTAACATAAGCAACAGCATTACATATGTCCAACAGTGAAAAACTCTACCAGGAAGCAGCTGGAGCCATCCGCAGTTCTGAGTGCATGCTGGCTTTGACCGGGGCCGGCATATCAGTGGCCAGCGGCATTCCTGATTTCAGGAGCCCGGGAGGACTGTGGTCCAGATACGATCCCCAGGCAGTGGCCTCGGACTGGGCCTTAGAGAACAATCCGCGGCAGGTCTGGGAATTTCTGCTGGAAGCCGTAGGTGTGATTGCCGCTGCAAAACCCAACCCAGCCCATGAAAGCCTGGCCCGTATGGAAGATATGGGTTATTTAAAGGCCGTAATTACCCAGAACATAGACAATCTGCATCAGAGAGCAGGCTCCAGAAAAGTTATAGAATTTCACGGAGGGGCCGGTACTTTCTATTGCCACAAATGCAAAAAAAAGTATAATCAGCAAAAAGCGCTGGAACTCACCAGAAATGATATACCCTGGCTTTGCAGCCAGTGTTACGGAGTGGTCAGGCCGGGGGTGGTCTTTTTCGGGGAGCAGATTCCGGAACAGGCCTTGCACGAGACCAGGCGTCTGGTGCTGGCAGCGGACCTGGTGCTTGTGGCCGGCACTTCCGGGGACGTGGCGCCTGCCGGAACTCTTCCGCGGTGGGTCAAGGAGCAGGGGGGCAGGGTTATCGAGGTCAACCTGGGCCGGACCAGTTTCCAGAATATTTCGGACATCCGGCTGGATGAACCGGCCGAAACCGCTTTGCCCCGCATAGTGGAAGCCCTGTAACCAGCCTGAGAATTTACGCGCACAATACCCATCGAGGTTTTATATGGATATATTTCTTCCTGAGCAGGGGCTCTGGAGCATGCTGGCCCAGGCTTCGCTGCTCATCCAGTTTATCATGCTGGTTCTTCTGGTAATGTCTGTGTCCAGTTGGACCATTATAATATATAAATTTATTTCTTACAGGCGGTTCACAGAGAACTTAGGCAATCAGCTGCAGATTTTCGACAGGGCGTCGGACCTGGCCGAGGCCATGAAAAAGGTCCGCCAGGATGCCGATTCTCCCCTGTACCGTATCGGTTTTTCCGCCCTCAAGGAGATCCAGAAGCTGGAGCAGAGCCAGCTTTCCTCCAGCGTCAAGTTTCGCATCGCTGAAGACAATGTTCGCCGGGTGCTGAGGCAGGGGGTAAGCACACACCTGAAAAACCTCGCCTCTTCTCTGCCGTTTCTGGCTATCTGCGCCAACTCCTCCCTGCTCATCGGACTTCTGGGCACTGTATGGGGCATCATGAACGCCTTTCACGCCATAGGCGTGCAGCGGGGAGCTTCTCTGGCCACTGTAGCTCCGGGCATTTCCGAGGCCCTTATTACCACGGCCTTCGGACTGGTGGTGGCCATTCCGGCCACAATTTTCTATAATATACTGTGGGAACGTCTGAACAGCATCCAGGCAGATCTTATTTATTTTGCCGGTGCTTTTCTGAACCGGGCCCAGAGAGAGCTGCCCTGGATGGAAAAGAGAGAAAAATAAGGCATGGACTTCGATCCCCTGGGCAAAGGATATATTTCGCAGACCAATGTCACTCCCATAGTGGATGTAATGCTGGTACTGCTGATAATTTTCATGATCACGGCTCCCATGCTGAGCCAGGGGCTGGAGGTGGAGCTTCCCCGCACCACCATGGTGGAGACCCTGCCCCATGACGAGGACACCCTGGTGGTTCACGTGGACAAAGAGGGTGTGATCTACCTGGATGAGTACGAAGTGGAGCTCAATGAACTGGCCGGGCATCTGCAGAGAATGATCGAGGAAAGGGACAGGCCGGTTTACCTGAGGGCTGATCAGGATGTACACTATGGCCTGGTGGTCCGGATCATGTCCGCAGTCAGGGAAGCCGGAGTTGAGCGTCTGGGGGTGCTGGCCGAACTGGACACAGACTGATTCCATGCAGATAGTATCCTTTCTGGTCTCTTTTCTGATGCATGTCGCTCTGATCCTGGTCACCCTTATCACCTTCAGCAAGCGCCCCCAGGAATTTCCTGAAGATCTGACCCGGCACGTATACGAGGTAGAGCTTTCGCATTTTGCCAGGCAGGCACCGGAACCTGAGCCTGAACCCGAGCCCGAGCCGGAACCTGATCCTGAGCCAGATCCAGAACCGGAACCAGAACCGGAGCCTGAACCGGAACCAGACCCCGAGCCAGAGCCCGAGCCTGAACCGGATCCCGAACCGGTACCCAGGCCAGATCCTGAACCAGATCCCGAACCCGAACCTGAGCCAGAACCCGAACCAGAACCCGAACCTGAGCCTGAGCCTGAACCGGAACCTGATCCCGAGCCCGAACCTGATCCGGAACCAACCCCGGAGGAAATAAGGCAACAGGCCCTGGCGGAACTGCAGGAAGAGGCGGAGCAGAGACGAAGCGAGCGCCCGGCCCGGGAGCCGAGCGGTGCCCTGGAGGTTTATCAGGCAATAGCAGCCGAGCACATCAAAAGAAACTGGAGATTTCCCAGGATCGGGCGTGAAGAGGACCTGGTGGTCAGGGTGCAGGTGGAGATTGATTCGGGGGGGCGTATTCTGGATTACAGCGTGGTCGAGGGTTCAGGCCGGAGTGAGTTTGACAGCTCAGCCCTGAGGGCCGTCGAGGACACATCAAGACTGCCTGAACCGCCCGGGGACATAAGGACCCTGGTGATTGATTTTAATCTGCAGGATATGCTGTGAATGGAAGAGGTATGGGGCAGAGGGAAGAACGTGTGGGTGTATGGGAGTATGGGTGTATGGGAGTGGGAAGAGGAGGAGATGGAGCATGGGGCAGGGGGAAGAACGTGTGGGTGTATGGGAGTAAAGAGAATTGCCTGTGCTGTACGCAAAATCTTTTGAAACGTCAGACGTCGGGCACAGGCAGGGCTTTGAAGTTCAAACCGGTTATATTATAACCTTAACCAGTCAATCAGAACTTAAATGATCAAACTACGCTTTTTTATTTTTCTGTCGGCGATTTTCCTGGTGGTGAGCCTGCTGCCTACCAGGGCCTGGGCCCAGGATTCCCTGCACATTGACATATTCGGTCCCGGTGAGGACAGGATAAATGCCTTTGTCGCTCCCCCCAGGGACCTGCAGTCAGAGGTCCTTCACAATCCGGAGCTTGGCAGCCGGATTTATGATGGACTGCAGTCCAACCTGGGTCTTTTGCCTTTTCTCACCCAGGTGAATCCGGAGCATATCCTGGGAGGACCAGGTGTAGAGGGTGTGCGGGGCAGGGATATAGATTTCCGCAAGTTCAATCTTTCCAGAGTGGATCTATTGCTGACCATCGGCCTGGAGCAGCATGCCGGGGGTCCGGGGTCGGTGGAAATCAGAGCTTTCGAGGTATTTGACCAGAGGATGATACTGGGCAGAGCCTATGACCTGCAGGACTTGGACCAGGTGCCTTTGATGCTCAGGCGCTTTTGCGCAGAACTTATGGAATACCTGACCGGCAACGGAGACTTCTTTCGTTCCAGGCTTGCTTTTGAGCGCAAAAAAAACGGAAACAAGGATATATGGTCTGTAACCCCCCAGGGCAACGACCTGACCCGACTGACGGACTTAAGAGGCATAACCCTCAGCCCTGCCTGGTCTCCAGACGGCAGCAGAATCGCCTTCACCCTTATGCGGGACAATGAGCACCACCTGGGAATATGGGACCTGGAAAAGGGTGAGGAAGAGGTTTTTTCCATGCCTGGAAATACTGTGATTTCACCTGCTTTTTCGCCGGAGGGCAGGCTGGCGCTCAGCCTGGATCCCATGGGTCGTCCGGACATATACTGGCTTGATGACGACTACGGCGTTGATGAGACTATAATGGAGCACTGGGCCATTGATGTGTCACCAAGCTTTGACGCCAGCGGCACAAAGATGGCTTTTGCTTCGGGCAGGCTGGGCAATCCGCATATCTTTGTCCATGATTTTGAAAAAGGTCAGATACAGCGGGTTTCCTACGAGGGCCGTTACAATACCAATCCCAGCATAAGTCCGGAAGGTGATTTTGTGGCCTTTACCCGGCAAACACCGGACGGGCACCGTATCTTTGTTGTCGACCTTGAGACCGGGCGAGAGAAGCAGATTTCCTCCGGTCCGGGCAATGATGAGGATCCGGCTTTTGCCCCGGATGGATACTTTGTGGCCTTTTCCTCCAACCGCAGCGGGGAGTACAGGCTGTACCTGACAACCCGCAACGGTGATGAACCAAGGGAGATATCCACCGGGGAAGGTAACGCCAAAGCCCCGGCATGGGGTCTGGAAAAGGATTTTTAGGGTTATTAAACCTTCAACATCATTTACAGGGAGAAGTGTATGAAAAACAGGACAGTCATGCTGCTGGCTCTGCTTCTGGGGCTGATCATGTTTGCCGGTACCGGATGCGGCAAGCGGGCAGTGGAGGCTCCCACGGATCCTGCCGCAGAAGAGCTTACAGAAGAGGAAAAGGCCAGGCTTGAAGAAGAAAGGCTTAAAGAAGAAATGGAAAGGCAGGCCCTGGAGGAGCGAAGGCTTCAGGAAGAGCGCATGGAGCGGGAAAGAGACGAAGTTGATGCTGAAGCCAGGATTCAAGATGCAATGGAGGAAATCACCGCAAACCGCATCCATTTTGCCTTTGATTCCTACGAGCTCGATGCTGATGCCCGTTCCGCCCTGCAGAAGATTTCCGAGCACATGAAAAGGTTTGACGAGTTGCGCCTGGTCATTGAAGGCCATACCGACGAAAGAGGTACGGCGGAATACAACCTGGCCCTGGGGGAAAGAAGGGCCAGGGCGGCTTATGAATTCCTGGTTCTGCTGGGAGTCTCCTCGGATCGCTTGCAGATCATAAGCTACGGCGAGGAGAACCCCTTAGTGGATGAGTCCAATGAGTCAGCCTGGGCTCAGAACCGCCGGGCGGAATTCAAAGTCCTGGATTAGACCGGGGCCTGAGCAATTGTTTCAGCAAGACCTGCTCCGGCGAAACAACTATGATGGGGGGTTGAAAAGACCTTCCATACGAGGGAGATTGAGCTTGGGGCAGGTCGGGGCAAGGTAGCAGACCTGACATCCGTTTTTGTAAGGATAAAAAGTCAGGGTGGAATACTTGTAATTGAGAGTCCCCTGGTTGGAAAATTCCAGCCCTACCCGGGCCAGGGATCTTTTCATAATCTTGTTGGGCTTGGGCACCGGTGCGCACTGATCACGGCCTATGCTGGGGATAAGTTTCTGCAGGGCGCAAGTGATCATGGTCTGTACCAGGGCCTGGAGCTTGAATCCCTTTGAAGGCGAGTCCGGCCAGATTTCATCGATTTTTTCCTCCACTGACCTGTCCATAAACACGGCCAGATAACCTTTTTTTCTGCCGAAGATATAGATGCTCAGTGCAGGACTCCATTGTTCCCAGTAACCAAGCATCTCCGCCACTTCCGGGCCGTCAAGGTCCCCGGTCTGGGCCAGAGCCATATATGTGGGCAGGTCAAAGGATATCTGGGGGTCGATTTTCCGGGCTTCCAGTAATTTCACGTTATTCTCCCTTTAAAAATTTTATCCCGGGTAATGCAAACCCTGCCTCAGGGTCAAGGGGCAGGATATGTCAAGGACATTTTTTCTGCACCTGCAAAAGGACTTTTTGCAGGTGCATCCGGTGGATGTCTGGTGGATTTCTATCCCCGTGGATCAACTATTGCTTATGGGCATAATTAGTATTAAACATGCCTGCATCGCAGACGTTTATGATCATCAGGAAACAGGAAACGACATGAAGCAAAGGCCCATGGAAACTATTCAGGAACTGCAGGCCCTGGATAAAAAGCTTGCTTCCCTTATCGCCAGACGCAGCAGGCTTTTGGGAGATCTGTCCCGGAACAGGCAGGACAAGAACAAGAGTCTCGCCGATCCGGAACTGGAGAAGAGGCTCTGGCAGGTATGGAAAAAGGAGCTGCAGCCCAGCAATCCAAGCCTGGTGCGCCAGGCCTTCACCCTTTTAAACAGCATGGGGTATTTCGAGGCTGAAAGACCCCACGGGGACAAGCCTTTTTGCCTTTATCCCACCAGAAGGCCGCTTGATCACGAGTTTCCGGGGCCTCTGGACCTGGAGCTGGTCAGGGGCCTGGTGTCCATGGCGGCACTTACCCCCCGGCAGTGCATGCTGGAAGGGCTCAACGTCAATGATGAAATCCTGGAGCTGGTCAAGGCGGCCAATCAGTGCGGGGCAAAACTGTCATGGAGGTCCAGCACCCTTCTTGGGCAGGGAATGGGTGATGTGGACCTGGACGGACAGAGTCTTTTTCTGGGGCAAAGCTCCTTTAATTTTTATTTCTTTTTCTGCCTGGGTCTGGGGCATCCCTGCAGGATCAAATTCTCCGGATCGGCCACGCTCAAAACCTTGAACCTGCGTTTTCTGCTGAATCTGGCACCGGCTCTCGGGGCCAGGCTCAGTTCCATAGAGCCCCAGAGCTACAGTCTGCCGGCCAAGCTTGAAGCAGGCGGCAATCTTCCGGAAGAAGTGGAGATACCTGAAGATGCAGACCCGGAGTTTGTCCGGGCCTTGATGCTGGCGGCAACTACTTATTCCAGCCCACTTCGCATCAAGTATCCCCGGGCGGCTGAAGTCCAGGTCACGGACTGCCTGAAAATTTTTGCCGCCTGCAGAATCAGAGCCCAGGAGCAAGGACAAAGAACCATAACCGTGCAGCCGGGGCAGCCTGTTCTTGAGGATCATGCGGACATACCCCTGGATCCCCTTCTTTCGGGTTTTCTGCTGGCCCTGGCCAGGATGGGTAAAGGCCGGGTGCGGCTTAAAGGGAACTGGCCCAGGAAGTGCGCCAGGGCTGAAAAAATCCTGGACCTCATGCGCAGGTCAGGCCTGGATATAGAACTGGAAGAAAACGGCATTGCAGCCAGAGACGGGGAGCCCAGGCATAAACCGGTCTTTGATCTGAGTAGTTTTCCGGAAATAACCCCCCTGATCTTCCCCCTGGCCCTTACCAGGGAAGATGACGCGCCTGTAAGACTGCTCCTGCCCCGGGAGAGCATTCACCTGGAAACGGTCTTGGACCTGCTGGTCCTTCTGGGATACCAGTTCAGCCAGGATGATGAAGGCCTGAGCATTTTCAGCAGGCAGGCACATCATGATAAAAGTCCGGCATGGACAAGCCCTGGTCCCTGCTGGAGCCTGGGGTACTGCCTGCTGTCATTCAGGTTCCCCGGGATATGTCTTTGCAATCCCGGCAATCTGGCCGCCCTTTGGCCGGGTTTCTGGAAAATATTTACCAACTTGTCCCCAAAAAAAGCACAGGAAAGCGATGAACATTTTCAAAAATCAAGAAAACGGATCCGTATCCAGGGAGATTGAGCGCCTGGATGCTGAACTGGAAGAGATAAGGCAGCAAAAGGACATGTGCCTTAAGCGCAAAAAAACGCTCATGTCCGAGGAAAAACCCAGTGAAGGTGTTTTCTTTAACGATGAAATTCACTCCATGCAGATGGAAGCCCTGCGGCTGGAGGTGGAAGCTGAAACCAGGCGCAAGAAGATAAACCGCCTGCGCCTGGGATATGAATCATAGGAGGAATAAACGTGCACAAGAATCTTACCCGGAAAATTATTGAAGAGCATCTGGTGGCCGGAAGCCTGACACCGGGAGAAGAAATCCAGATTAAAATCGATCAGACACTTACCCAGGACGCTACAGGCACCATGGCTTACCTGCAGTGGGAAGCGCTGGACCTGCCCAGGGTAAAGACCGAGCTTTCAGTAAGCTACGTGGATCACAATACCCTGCAGATGGGTTTTAAAAATCCTGATGACCACAGATACCTGCGTACTGTGGCCGCCAGGTACGGAATTGTGTTTTCCCCTCCAGGCACTGGAATATGCCATCAACTGCATCTGGAGAATTTTGCCGTGCCCGGCAAGACCCTCATCGGATCGGACAGTCATACTCCCACAGCTGGAGGAGTGGGCTCCCTGGCCATGGGTGCGGGAGGGCTTTCGGTCGCTCTGGCCATGGCGGGAGAGCCCTACAGCCTTTATATGCCCAGAGTGGTCAAGGTGTACCTGGAAGGAAAGCTGACAGGTCATGCAGGAGCCAAGGATATCATTTTGCATATCCTGCAGAGACTGAGCGTCAAGGGAGGAACAGGCAGGGTCCTGGAGTATACAGGTCCTGGAGTTGCAGACCTTTCCGTGCCTGAGCGGGCCACCATTACCAATATGGGGGCGGAGCTCGGCGCGACCACCTCGATTTTTCCTGCAGACGAGACAGCCAGGCGGTTTCTGCGCAGCATGCAGCGTGAAGGGGATTTTTCCGAACTTGGTCCCGACCCGGAGGCATCATACGACCAGGAGCTTTTCGTGGACCTTTCCAGTATAGAGCCCATGGCGGCCAGGCCGCATATGCCGGATCTGGGCACTACTGTCAGGGAGCTGGAAGGCAGGAAGGTGGACCAGGTGGCCATAGGGTCCTGTACCAATTCCTCGTATGCGGATCTGAAGATTACAGCAAAAATACTTGCAGGCCGCAAGGTGTCCGAAGATACGGAACTGCTTATATCTCCGGGCTCCAAGCAGGTACTTAAAATGCTGGCTGCTGAAGGCCTGCTGGAACCACTGCTGGACTCCGGGGCCAGAATACTGGAATGCGCCTGCGGGCCATGCATCGGGATGGGCGGATCACCTGTTTCCGGCGGGGTCAGCGCGCGTACTTTCAATCGCAATTTTGAGGGCAGAAGCGGAACCCAGGATGCCGGAGTTTACCTGGTAAGCCCGGTGACAGCGGCCCATACAGCCCTGGAGGGCGCATTCACCTCCCCGGAGAAATGGGGGGAGCCGCAGCCGCGGCCGAGCCTGCCGGACAACGTGCCTTCCATCAGGGATCAGTTTATCTTCCCTGAAGACGCTGATTCACGGGAGATATACCGCGGGCCCAACATTGTCCCCCTGCCGCAGTTCGAGCCTTTGCCCCAGAACCTGGACCTGCCGGTACTCATCAAGTGCGGGGACAATATCTCCACGGACCATATCCTGCCCGGAGGGGCTCAGGTTACGGCCCTCAGGTCCAACATCCCGGCCATAAGCGAGTACATTTTTTCGCGTCTGGACGAAGATTTCGTGCCCCGGGCAATGCAGGCCGGACAGGGACTTATCCTGGGCGGGGAGAATTATGGGCAGGGTTCCAGCCGGGAACACGCGGCCCTGGCTCCAAGATATCTGGGGGTAAGGGTGGTGCTGGTGAAATCCTTTGCCCGCATCCATAGAGCAAACCTGATCAATTTCGGAATACTGCCGCTTATACTGACCAACCCACAGGATTACGACAGGCTGGAACAGGACCAGGCAATCAGGGTGAATACCACGGATCTTGTCCCCGGGGGGGAATGTTTTCTGGAAGCCGGCGCTGGAGACAAAATAAAGGCCGTAAACGATTTGACCCCGGCAGAGTTGGAGATTATAAAATATGGAGGCCTTTTGAATCTGGTGCGCGAGAGGAAAAAGGGTAAGGCCTGATTTCATGTGCGTTTATGTCTGCTGTGAAAGTTCCTGAAGTCCAGTCATAAAAAACAAGAACCACGCTAACCACGCTATGAAGCGTGGCAGGAAAGCGTGGCAGGCCTTTGAACCACGCGAAGCGCGTGGCAGGCCAGCCGCTAAGTACGCAAAGTTAAAGACGCGAAGCAGGTGTATTGTCCAAAACCGGGACACGGTTTTGGACAAGGCTGCCTTTTCATTTGCCGTTATCACGCGAAGCGCGTGACAAATGAAAAAA
>NZ_QYZY01000197.1:0-1247 GCF_003838035.1 Desulfonatronospira sp. MSAO_Bac3
AATTCCTAAATTCCTAAATTCCCCAATCCCTAAATTCCCCAATTCCTCCAATTCCTAAATTCCTAAATTCCCCAATCCCTAAATTCCCCAATTCCTCCAATTCCTAAATTCCTAAATTCCCCAATCCCTAAATTCCCCAATCCCCCAATCCTTCACACCCTGCACGCAGTTTTCAGGTCGTCAGCAGCATCGGTAAACTCCCAGGTAAAATCCGGGTGATCCCGGCCGAAATGACCGTAACAGGATGTTTGACTGTAAATGGGCCGCATCAGGTTGAGGCGCTTTATAATATGGTAGGGCCGCAGATCAAAGACCTCCCGCACCGCCTGGGTCAGAACATGGTCCGGGACCTGCCCCGTCCCCCATGAGGTAACCATTATGGACACAGGTTCAGCTACGCCTATGGCGTAAGCAATCTGCACCTCGCAGCGCTGCGCCAGTTCTGCAGCCACAATATTTTTGGCAATGTACCTGGCCATGTAGCCTGCACTTCGATCCACCTTGGAAGGATCTTTCCCGGAAAAGGCCCCGCCGCCATGATTGCCCATGCCGCCGTAAGTATCCTGAATGATCTTGCGGCCGGTGAGCCCGCAGTCCGCCATGGGACCGCCCAGCACAAACCTGGAGGTGGTGTTGACAAAGATTCGCGTATTTTTATCCAGCATTTCCGGAGGCAGGGTATGGAAAACTACTTCTTCCCGCACAGCCTCAACCAGGTCTTCGTAAGACACATCCTCGTTGTGCTGACAGGCAATGACCACATAATCAATTCTTTCAGGCTTGCCGTTGATATACTCTACGCTGACCTCGGTTTTGCCATCGGGCCGCAGAAAATCCAGTATTCTCCTCTTACGCACATAAGCCAGTCTCCTGGAGAGCCTGTGAGCATAATATATGGGCGCCGGAATAAGCAGGGGAGTCTCCCGCACGGCATATCCAAACATCATGCCCTGGTCCCCTGCCCCCTGGTCCTCCCGGGACCTGCGGTCAACGCCCATGGCAATGTCAGGGGACTGTTTGTCTATGGAAGAAAGAACCGAGCAGGTCTCCCAGTCAAACCCCATTTCTGAACTGTTGTAACCTATCTCGCGCAGGGTCTGCCTGACAATGCCCGGCAGGTCTGCATATCCACTGGTGGTGATCTCTCCGGCAATAAAGGCAAGTCCCGTGGTGACTAAGGTCTCACAAGCCACCCTGGAGTATTTGTCCTGGGCCAGAATAGCATCCAGCACTGCATCTGAAATCTG
>NZ_QYZY01000198.1:0-4299 GCF_003838035.1 Desulfonatronospira sp. MSAO_Bac3
ATAAACCATAAAAACGAAAAAGGAGAAACATCATGGCAGACAATCAGGGAAAACCCACAACCAATGATGCCGGAATGCCGGTATCCAGCGATGAGTTTTCATTGACCGTAGGCCCGGACGGCCCCATCCTGCTTCAGGATCATTATCTGCTGGAGCAGATGGCCAATTTCAACCGGGAAATGATTCCGGATCGCCAGCCCCATGCCAAGGGTTCCGGGGCCTTCGGGCACTTTGAGGTCACCAGTGACGTGAGCGCCTATACCAAGGCGTCATTATTCCAGCCAGGGGCCAAGACAGAGGTCCTGGCCCGCTTTTCCACCGTTGCCGGAGAGTCCGGCAGCCCGGATACCTGGCGGGACGTGCGCGGTTTTGCTGTCAAATTCTACACCCCGGAAGGCAACTACGACATGGTGGGCAACAACACTCCGGTGTTTTTTATTCGCGACCCCATGAAATTCCAGCACTTCATCCACTCCCAGAAACGCCGGGCGGACACCGGCCTGCGCTGCCACGACATGCAGTGGGACTTCTGGACCCTGTCCCCGGAGTCCGCTCACCAGGTGACCATCCTCATGAGCGATCGCGGGGTGCCCAAAACCTACCGGCATATGAACGGCTACACCAGTCACACCTATATGTGGGTAAACGCCAAAGGCGAAAAGTTCTGGGTCAAATACCACTTCAAGACTGACCAGGGCATTGAGTTTCTAACTGATGAAGAAGCGGACAAAATTGCCGGCCAGGATGCCGACTACCACCGCCGGGACCTGGCTGAGGCCATTAAGCGCGGTGAAAATCCCAGCTGGACCCTCAAGGTGCAGATCATGCCCTTTGAAGACGCCAAAACCTACCGTTACAACCCCTTTGATCTGACCAAGGTCTGGCCTCACAGCGACTATCCCTTGCACGAGGTGGGACGGCTGACTTTGAACCGCAATCCGGCCGATTTTCATGCCGAGATTGAGCAGGCCGCCTTTGAGCCCAACAGCTTTGTGCCCGGCATCGGCCCCAGCCCGGATCGCATGCTTCAGGCCCGGCTTTTTTCCTATGCCGATGCTCACAGGGCCAGACTCGGGGTCAATTACAAACAGATCCCGGTCAACCGGCCCAAGGCACCGGTACACAGCTACAGCAAAGGCGGGGCCATGCGCATTGAAAATGTCTCCGATCCTGTATACGCCCCCAACTCCAAGGGCGGACCCAGCGCCGACCCAAAGCGTTATCCCGAAGAAGCCGTCTGGGAGGCCTCTGGAGAATTTATGCGCACCGCCTATACCCTGCGCAAGGATGACGACGATTTCGGCCAGCCCGGTACCCTGGTGCGCGAGGTCATGGATGAGGCCCAGCGTGAAAGGCTGGTGTCCAATGTTGTCGGTCATCTCAAAAAAGGCGTCAGCGGCCCCATTCTGGAGCGGGCTCTGGAGTACTGGCGCAATATTGACAAGGATATCGGCGAGCGCATCGCCAAAGGGGTGAAAGGAAGCTGATGTCAAAGCGCCTGCGCTTTTTTCAGGCAACCCCTGACCGCTTGATGTAAAAATACGTATTGCAGCCCGCCTCAAGGGGCGAACCCACGGGGCGGGCCGCAACCAGAAGGAATATTTCGTGTATCTGGCCTGGAAAGATCAGAACAAAAAAAGATATTACGTTATCCGCCAGTCTGTGCTCAGTCAGGGGGTGTATGTATCCAGGGATCTAATGGACCTTGGCCACGACCCGTCTGTTTTTCTTGAGTACCCCGGGGGCAGGAGCTTTTATATTCACGAGCAGGTGGAGGAGCAGCTAAACGCCTCCGGCACTGCCTGGGATTACGGGGACCTGGAGGATGTATTCTGGCCTTTTGTGAGTCCGGACATAAAAAGATCCCTGCAGGGCTTCAAGTCCAGGGACGCAAGAAATGCCAGGATTCCGGAGCTTACCCACCAGGAAGACGAATTCATCCGCAACCGGCTGCACATTATTGACAAGCGCCGCTACAACTACCTGCGCCTGGGGGAACTGGACCAGTCAAAACTCACCCGTATACCCACAAAGTTCTACCGGCCACTGGCCTTCAAATCCAGGGATGAACTGGAGCATCTGTTCATAAACATGGAAGGCAGCCTCAATCCCTCTGAATACTCCCTGTATGTATATTCATTTTTCTATCTGCGCCGCTTCTTTGATGAAATCATAGCCGGGAAGATGCCCCAGGGCCTGGACCAGCACAGACTGGACCGCTTGTTTTTACAGGAAGTCTGCCGGCTGGACCGGGACGTTTCCTTCTGGAAGGGCCATGCAAGGAAAAAGGGCCTGCATAAGTATCTCAGGCGCTATGTGATCATGTATTTCGATTATCCCTTTTCTACGGGCAATATCCTGCAGGAACATATCCGGGACTTCATGGCCCGCAACCGGGCCGGGTTTGAGCAGCCCCGACCGGCCAGGAAGGAGCCTGGCATGGAGGAGGTCAGTACCATCCTGGGCATGTCCGTGCAGAAACTGAAAAAAATGTCTATGAGGGAACTCACCAGGATCTACCGCCGCCGGGCCCTGAAAATGCACCCGGACAAGGGAGGAGATCATGAGGAATTCATCAGGTTGAATGAAGCCTATCAGACCCTGCTGAAAAAGATTCGGCCAGGAACATGAGCTTTTCAATTATCAAACTTTATTCAAGGAGGTAATATGCCCAAGAGTACAGCATGGAGCCCATATCTGGCCGGCGCTCTGAGCGGACTGGTGGTGATCCTGTCCGTATGGATAGCCGGTCAGTATTTCGGAGCATCCACAAGTTTTGTCAGAGCAGCAGGCATGATTGAAGGCCTCATCGCACCGGAGAGGCTGGAGCAGCTGGAATATTATGTCCAGGTGGCTCCCCAGGTTGACTGGCAGTGGATGTTTGTCACCGGAATTCTGGTGGGTTCTTTTATCGCCGCCAGAACCTCCGGCTCCTTCAAGGTGCAGTGGGTCCCGGACATGTGGCAGCAGAACTTCGGGTTCACCCCGGTCAAGCGCGGCCTCATGGCTTTTGCCGGAGGTGCCGTGGCCATGTTCGGAGCCAGAATGGCCGATGGCTGACCCAGCGGACACGGGTTGAGCGGTACGCTTCAACTTTCCGTCAGCGGCCTCATCTCCCTGATATTTTTCCTGGGTGCCGGAATCATCATGGCCAGGATTATCTATGGAGGTGCTAAATCATGAAACTTATCATAATCGGCTTAATTACCGGCATTCTGTTTGGCTTTCTGCTGCAGAAAGCCCGGGTGGTGCGCTACGACAAGCAGCTGGGCGCCCTGCGTCTTTTGGACATGACCATTATCAAATTCATGTTCAGTACCGTCCTGGTAAGCATGGTGGGAATATATCTTCTCTATGACCTGGGACAGGTGGATCTGTCCATTAAGACCACCATCATGGGAGCCAACATAATCGGGGCCATCCTTTTCGGACTGGGCTGGGGCATGCTTGGATACTGTCCAGGGACCTCTCTCGGGGCTCTGGGCGAAGGCCGCCTGGACGCTTTGTGGGGAATCCTGGGCATGATAGCCGGAGCAGCCGTATTCGCCCAAGCCTATCCAGTGCTTAAAAACACGGTCTATGCCTGGGGGGACTACGGCAAAATCACCCTGCCCCAGGTGTTGAACATCAGTCACTGGCCGGTTATCCTTGCCTTTATCATTATCGGACTTCTTCTCTTTGTCTGGTTTGAAAGAAAGGGTCTGTAATTTTGCAGACCTGAAAACAGGAGGACAAGCCTATGCAGGTACACGAGGCCATTGAAAAAAGACGCAGCATCAGAAAATTTGCAGACGATCCCGTCTCCAGGGATGAAATCATGCAGCTTCTGGAGGCGGCCAGGCTGGCCCCTTCAGCCATGAACGCCCAGCCCTGGAGATTCAAAATCGTAGACGGCAGGGAAGACATCCAGTGGCTGTCGGGTTCCCCAACCCGGGGCCAGAAATGGGTGGCCGGAGCAGGTGCGGTGCTCATCTGCTGCGCAGACATCACCCGGTTTCTGGAGGATGCCAGGGCAGCGGTGCGTTTTCTGCGCGACAGCGCGGTTCTGCCCCCGGAAATGCAGGCCGGAGTGGAAGACTACGTGGAAAAGGCTCAAAACGCCCCCACCGAGGTGCTGCGCGGGGCAGTGGGCATGAACTGCTCCATCGCCCTGACCCATATCATGCTCCGGGCCACTGAGATGGACCTGGGCACATGTTGGATCGGCATGTACGATGAAGAGGCCCTGCGCCAGCGCTTCAACCTGCCGCAGCAGGCCGCAGTGATGGCCTTGCTGGCGGTGGGCCGGCCGGCTGAATC
>NZ_QYZY01000199.1:0-1952 GCF_003838035.1 Desulfonatronospira sp. MSAO_Bac3
ATGGCGGTATTAAAGTTCTTTCCGCCCACAAGAAGTTCGGCCTCAACACCCATCTCCATGATTTCGCTGGCCTTCAGGACCAGTTTGGATTTGAGGGAATCAAACCTGCTCTTCTGCTTGGAAGCTTTGGCTTCCTGTTTGCTTTCCTGGGCCTCTTCGCCGGGCTTTTGCTCTTTACCGGTTTTTGCCATTCCTTGATCTCCTTTGAAATAATGCTTTCTTGCGGGATCAACCAGCTGGAAAAACGGACAATTGATCAAACATCCGCTTTACCGGCCCACGGTCTTTTCGCCGCAATTTTATAAAAAAAGAACCTGCCAGGTCCGACTTGGACAAAAATACAGAAAAACAGGAACTTGAAGGCTGAATTATATTACAAAAAACAGCAGCTCTTGACCATGAGTAACTATGCACCATGGTCAGCGGACTTTGCAGCTTGACGCTTGGATTGTTCAGCTTCTGCAGATAGTGAACAGTTAAGGCCATGAAACTGATTTGACCTGCACTTGAGCATTGAACTCATACTGCTTGCTATCTTGTTCCAAGCCTCCAAGTCAACCAGCAAGTTTACACCCGGAAAGACGGGCTTTCCAGGTGGATGCCAGCTACAGCCTCTGGCCGCATTCAGGGCAGAACTTGCAATCATCCAGCATAATATGATCACCGCACCCGGGGCAGGTGGAGGGTACAGGCCCCAGTTCCACCAGCAGCTCGCCTTCCTTTACCGGAACCATCTTCTTGTCCCCCTGAAAATCAGCGAACTTGAGCACTCTCTTGACCACCCCGTCCACAGGCGAGAGAACAGCCTTTTCCTGCTTCATGATGGAGATATTGAACAGTTCTTCACCTTTTTTGACCTTGTCTCCGGGCTTGACGTGCATCACCCACAAATCGCCGGTACTGGGAGACCCCACCTGGTTTGGATCCCTTGAATCAGCCATTTCCAGAGCATCCAGGGCTGCTCCCATGCCTTCCTTGACCTTTACCTGGTGGGAGAAAAACTCCGAATCCAGTGAATAACGCACCACGCTCATACCGTTGATGTCCGGCGCGGAAATGTCCAGAACAGCCAGAAAATGCGGCATGCCGTTGGTATCTTCGAAGAAGATCTCATTCCCCGGAAGCAGGCCTTCAAACCAGACATCCAGGGGCAGCTGGTTGGGGTCGCCGTATTCGCATTTGAGCTGGATGTTCTTCAGGGCATCTCCAGGGTGGTTCAGGTAAAGTACAAGCTCTTCCCGGGTTGGTATACGCCCGATATTGGTGTACAGGTTGTTTTCCTCCTTAGAAACGTCAATGTCTTCCAGGTTTGCCAGAGGGGAGTCCTCGGTCCTGGAGGCGATGGCATCGCGGTAGTTTTCCCCGAAAGCGCTCTCATACACCCAGTCCGGTGGAAATCCCTGGGGCAGTCGCCCGAATTTGCCCAGGAGCAGGTTTCTAAAGGCATCGTTGGAATGTTTGTATATCTCCAGCCTGTCTTCTTTTGTCTGTTCATCGAGCTCCTTCTCCGGGGTGCTGACCACCTTGTCCAGGACCTCAAGCAGATGCCTGACCCCTTTGTCCCCTTTCTCCTTGTAAACATTGGAAATACTCAAGAAAGCCGTATTCCAGGTAATCTGGGATCCTGGGGTTACATCATGATAGCGCACTATCTTGCGGATCCCGGCCAGGAAACGAAGCATATAGGGCAGAAGGTGAATATAGCCCTGTTTCATAGCCCCTTCCTGGGACGAGGACGTGGCCCCTCCGGGCATGCCGTGCTCGACAACATCGTAGTCTATTCCCTGGAAATAAGGGGCTGTATAGTTGTCGGAATAGGGCATGATCTGCTTTAAGACAAAGCCGCACTGACGGATCATATCCTTGTTCAGGTTGGTCTTCATGCCCAGTTCTTCGATATAGGCTGCAGTGGACAGAACCTCGCCCTGGCCGTACCAGCGAACCGATGCCCC
>NZ_QYZY01000200.1:0-4413 GCF_003838035.1 Desulfonatronospira sp. MSAO_Bac3
ATTTGTTAGAGTTTCTTCAAGCTTTGTGTGCGCAGGTAGCAAATAGTTTTAAGGATATGTGCGGGGGCATTACCCGCCTGGCAGACAGGCAAATTGGCATATCTCCCCCCTGAAGGGTTACGGTTACCGTATCTGAAGAAATTGTCTAACTGAAGCAATTTAGCGGAAGCAACAACTTTTTTTGAAATTTACCGTGCTGTCTTCTACAGTGAAATGTCGCAAGGCGATCCTCCGCCGCAGCAGACACAAAAAAGGCCCTCCAGCTGGAGGGCCTTTTTTGTAGCCGGCTTTACGCCGGTCCTGAATGTGGATGCAGGTTTTTAGAAGTCAGGTTCTTCGTATTCTTCGGTATCATATTCTTCGTAGCCTTCAGGCTCGTATTGTTCATAGCCTTCAGGTTCGTACTCTTCGTATCCTTCTGGCTCATATTGTTCATAACCTTCAGGGGCTTCATAGCCTTCGGCTCCGCCATACTCTTCAGCGGCAGGTTCTTCTGCATCAAAGCCATCCGCTGCATGCAGGTTCATTCCAAAACCCATTACCAGCATGAAAGCAAAAAGCAGACTCAAAAGCTTGATACCCATTTTTTCGAACATAAATCCTCCTTGGTTTTAATTTAAGTTATACATATATGACTACCTTTATGCAGTGAAAACTTTTTTATAAATATCTATCCGGGATGTTATTAATGCTCACCCGAAGACTGCAGCCTTTTGTTTAAAGACCTGCGCAGTTCATCATCGGTTTTCACTGCTTCCATGGCTTCGTTGTAAGTTTCAAAATCCAGTCCCTGCTGCTCTACTGCTCTGACCATATCCTCCCCTGCCTTTTCCAGCTTCTGCAGGGTTTCATCAGAGTCATTCAAAGCAGTCAATTCTTTGTGTACGTTTTCTTTGATGGACTTAATGGATTTGTAGGCTTCGGCCACTTTATCCATTTCAGATTCGCCTATATCTGAGCCCATGAAATTTTTGCCGTCCTGCATGGATGCCTCCATAATAAACAAAATAAAGATTAAAAAATAAAACCGTTTTTTGCGTGTGTTATCTTCTTTAGATAGCAACCAGCGTGCCAAAAAATAGAATATAGTAACTCGAGGGTGCAGTGAGGCGGAGATTGAGAAGTATACCTCTCCTTGCCGGGGAGGGAAGTGTGCGGACTGGACATGCAAAAAACTGTGCAGGAATTGCATGCTGTGCCATTTTTGCAGATCCAGGCAACCATTAGATACGCCGGCAGAAATTAACCATTCAAAGGCTCCTGGATGGTCATTACTCGTACTCACGACTCTGGCGGGACTGTCCCCGGGCCGGTCTCGGCATCCCCCTGAATGGCTGATTCATCAGTCCTCTTCCACTGGAAGCTCCAAGCGCTCGCAACCCTTCAGGGGGGAGATATACCAATTTGCCTGTCTGCCAGGCATGTAATTCCTTGCTGGGGATCTTTATTCTTCAAAACCGTGTGTGCGGAGCACCCGTGTGAAGCCTGAAGGCTTCCCGTGCCTAAGAAGATTTTTTTGGCACGGGCAACTTCGTTGCTCACGGGCGGCTTTGCCGCTCACGGTTGGGGAGTAACGCCTGAAGTCTTTTCTCGATGGCGATTGCTGGTACCCCCTGAATGGTTACAAGCGCTCAAGCAGGTTCTCCACCGCCTTTTCCAGCTGAGGATCGCGTCCTGCAGCCTCGTCTTCCGGTGTCTGCTCTACGCGCAGGTCGGGAACGGCACCGCTTTGCTCCATATCCGTACCATCGGGGAGGTACCACCCCCGGGAAGGAACCCGGACCTGTGCCCCGTCAATCAGCCTGTAGCTCGAGGTGGAAATGACCCCGCCGTAGGTCTGCTCCCCCACCAGCACTCCCCGGTCCAGAGTCTTGAAGGCATGGGCCAGAATTTCCGAGTTGGAATAGCTCTTTTCATTGGCCAGCATGTTTATGGGCAGGGTATAGCGCGGCACAGGCAGACGGTCCTGGGGATAATGCCCGGTCTTCTGCGGATCAGCCCCGGCAGGTACGGTATAGGCATGCTCCCTGGTCATTATGGAGGCCAGGATAAGGTCTGTTGTGTAACCCCCGGCATTGTTGCGCACATCTATTATCAGTCCCTCTTTTCCTTGGGCTGCAGCGTACAGATGAGCCTGGAAGTCCTCCAGAGATGCCTGGTTCATGGTCTGAATATGTATATATCCCAGACGCCCGTCTGAGAGACTTGAAACCTTTTTGCTGCTTTCATCCCGGAAGGCCTCGTAACGAAGAGCTGTCAGATCCTCATAGGAAACAGGTATTGCCAGGGTGTTGTGGTTTAAAAAACCATCCTCTGCAGGACGTTTGAAGCCTACAACCACCTCGCGGCCCGCTGTCCCCCGCAGTCTTTGCAGCAGGGTCTCGGGCTCTTCAAACCGGTGCATGTCAATATGTGTGATTATGTCCCCGGGCTGCAAAGAAACAGCTGAGCGATGTGCCGGCCCCCCGGGCACAACATCTTTGACCCTGAACCCATAACCTCCGTCCTCCAGGGAAACCTGCTGGTAATCAATGCCCAGACGGCCCGAGGGTTCGCGAGTCCCTGCCTCCGGACCCGGATTGAAAACCCCGGTGTGCGAGGCCCCGAGTTCTCCCATAAAGCGGTTGGAGATGTCGCTGAATTCGCTGGCCGTCCTGGTGCGCTTTACAAGTTCTTCGTATTCCCGGGTCAACGAAGGCCAGTCAAGACCCTTCATGTCAGACAGGTAAAAGTGCTCCTGCATTACCCTGGCCGCCTCCCGGAATTTCTGCAGGGACTGCTCCTTTTTATCTATGCGGATATTCTCTGAAATCCCGGGGCGTCTGTGCTCTCCACCGTCCAGAGGTGCAATACCTGCTTCTCCGCGCAGTGTGTACACTGCACTCTTGCCGGTAATATCCAGCCCCTGAACATTCACGGCGGAACTTAGTCGCTTGCGCTCGCTGCCGTCCCACTTGAGACTGACGAGATCATCTCCTCCGGAATTAAACAGGAAGCGATCCCCTCCAGGGGTCATTTCGTTTGAGGTCTTGTTCAGGGATGAGTTTGTCACTGGCTCTATCCTGCGCCAGGCGTTTTCCAGGTCCATCTCCCATGGTTCGAGACTCAAGGGAGTCGGAACGGGAGGGCTGCCTGGAAGCCGCACCGGCAGGGGACGAATTTTTTCCGCTTCTTTGCCGGCCTCACGGTAATAATTATGCAGTTCCCTGGTGGTCATATTTTCCATGTCCGGATCCAGGTAGACCCTGTATACATCATAGTTGTCACCCGATCGGTTGGAAATAAAGCTCAGTATCCGTCCGTCGGCCGACCAGCGGGGATTGAGATCGTTTCGCGGATGCCTGGTTATATTGACAGGTTCTTCAGAACCGTCTGCAGGGACTATGAAGATATTGGAACTGAAATTGAGATCGTTCTGGGAATAGGCGATATATTGTCCGTCATGAGACCAGCGCCAGTGCATACTGAAGTCCCAGCCCTCCACCAGCGTCTGCTTCTTTCCTGAAGTCAGGTCTTTCACCATCAGGTCTCCAGGACCGCGAAGAAAAGCCAGGCGTTTGCCATCCGGGGACGGAGAGGGCCGACGGTCGTTTAGGCCGCTGTCCACAACCGGGACAACCTCGAAATGAACAGCATCCTGCCACCGTGCAGGGTCCATTTTTCCGGGCAGACCTTCAGCCTGTTCCAGGCCAAGGTCCTCTTCAGGCTCCTCTTGCGGCTCAGGGTCGGGATCATGGGCCGGGTCCGTTCCAGGTTCCGGTGCAGGGTCCGGTCCGCGGGGGGCACCCGGGTCCACGGGATCCAGAGGTGCAAAGGGATCATCTGCTTCATCCTCCACCTCCCGCAAGTCCTTCTCAGGCTGCCCCTGCAGGCGTTGCTCTTCCCTGTCAGGCTTAACTTCAGACTCTTCAGGCGGGGTCTTTTGCGGGCTTTTTTCAGGCTGGCCGTCAACAGTTATGTCGTGTACCCCCAGCCTGATTTCCTCCCTGGTCAGGGCTACTCTGGCCTTGTATATGGAATCCGTGCCATGGGCATCGCTGGTGAAATATAGCCGCAAACCGTCCGGAGACCAGGCCGGGTGACGGTGACGGGCATGGGTACCCGGAGTTACCGGCCTGGTGGGGCTGTACTCATCCACATGGCGCACAAAAACCCGGCCGTAAGCCACCTGGGCCAGGACCTGGTTGTCCGGGCTCAGGGCCGCTTCAGTCACCTCCCTGTCTATCCTTCGCAACTCATACCTGTCCGGGCCGTCATCTCCTGCTCGCAGATTTATGGGCTGGGGCTCAGCTTCGGCATCTTCCAGGTCCAGGGAGTAGAGGCGGTCCCAGCCCTGCAGGACCACGGTGCTGCCGTCGGCGGAAACATCAAAGTGCTTAACATCCCTCTCCTGGAAATCCGTAAGCCTGACAG
>NZ_QYZY01000201.1:0-2045 GCF_003838035.1 Desulfonatronospira sp. MSAO_Bac3
AAAAAGATATTGCTGATTATTTTTCCGGCAACAGGCAGCTGCCGGGTTCTGATCCCATTGCCCTGGCTTATGCCGGACATCAGTTCGGAAGTTTTGTGCCCAGCCTGGGAGACGGCAGGGCGCTTCTGCTGGGGGAAGTGGTAAATTCCAGGGGACAGCGTTTTGATCTGCAGCTTAAAGGCTCAGGCCGAACCCCTTTTTCCCGGGGCGGGGACGGCAAAGCCCCCCTGGGTCCGGTTTTGCGGGAATACCTGGTAAGTGAGGCCATGCATCACCTGGGGCTGCCCACATCCAGGTCCCTGGCGGCTGTTCTGACCGGCGAGCAGGTCTACCGGGACAAAGCCTTGCCCGGAGCGGTCCTGACCCGGGTTGCTTCAAGCCATATCCGCATCGGCACCTTTGAGTATTTTGCTTCCAGGCAGGACCATGAAAGCCTGAAAACCCTTCTGGATTATACCATTCAAAGGCACTATCCCGAAATCAAAGGTGAACCAGACGCCCCTGTACTTTTTCTTGCAAAAGTAGGGCGGCTGCAGGCTGAGCTGGTCAGCGGCTGGATGGCCCTGGGCTTTATCCATGGAGTTATGAATACGGATAACATGTCCGTGGCCGGAGAAACCATAGACTACGGACCGTGCGCCTTTATGGATGAGTTCAGCCATGACCGGGTGTACAGTTTTATCGACCAGGGCGGGCGTTATGCATATTCCAACCAGATGCCCATAGTACTCTGGAATCTTTCCCGGCTGGGGGAATGCCTTTTGCCGCTTATGCCTCAGGATAGTAATGAAGCTGTGCGCATTCTGGAAAATGAGCTGATGAGCACTCAGGCATTTCTGGAGCGCAGGGCCCATGAAAAAATGTGCTGCAAGCTGGGTATATTTGATCATCCCGGGGAGCAGGACAAAGAACTGGTCAAAGACTGGCTGCACTACCTGGAGAGGGAAAAGCTGGACTATACGCAGAGCTTCAGAAATCTTGCAGAGCTTGTAAACTCGGGCAGTTATCCAGGGTGGTTCAGTCCCGGTAATGAATTAAAGGATTTCTGTGACAGGTGGCGCAGAAGGATTATGCAGCAGGGACTGGACCCGGAAGAGATAAAAAAAATGATGAATGAGCACAATCCGGTGTTCATTCCTCGCAATCACAAGATTGAGGAGATAATTGAGGCCGCCAATCAGGGCGATTTCAGCCTTTTTCATGAAATGAATGAGCTTCTGAAGAATCCTTACCTGGAGCAGGAGGGTTTCAAAAGCTATACCTTGCCTCCCCGGCCTGAAGAAGTGGTGGCCAACACTTTTTGTGGAACCTGAATCTGTGGTAAGCAATCAGGGGGTGCCGGAATCACGCCTCTGGCGTGACTGGGGACAGTCCCCGCGTAACCCTGGTGCGGAACAAGCTGCAGAGAATGCTGTAGTCAAATGGAATATGGGTTTAAGAACTGTCTTGACCACAACAGGTTTTTATCTGCTTGAGGCAATTCAGCTTCTTCGCAGACCGGATTCCAATATTGATGGATGGTTTCTATCTGGTGATCCATGATGGTCTGAGCTTCTGTTTTTGAAAGAAGAAACTGTTGTGCAGCATCTCTGCAAACATCTAACCGGCTGAAACGATTGTGTCCTGAAATCAACATGGCCTGGGTTGCCTCCTGTCCGGTGCGGAGTTGGGGGCAGATATCATATAGCAAACTGCCGGGCATGGAAAGCCCCGGGGGCAAAGGCAGCACCCCGGGCTGCAGAGGCAATTCCGGCAGATAAATGGGAATGGCATCTGTTCTCTCCAGATAACTTCGGCCATAATTGAACTGGAGGCCCTGGGCTGTGGACGCCAGACGTCCAGCTACTACAGGATGAGTTTGATTCGGAAGCCAGATCCAGACATAAACCTCATTCTGTGTATCGTTTTTTGAGCTTTTAGTGACTTACTCCTGAAACCTGTCATAAAAAACAAGAAACTTAGGCAGGATTAACAGGATGGTTAGGATAATCAGCCACCGGCCTGATGCCGCTGACTGAATTTACCATCCAGCACTCACTTTCTTC
>NZ_QYZY01000202.1:0-8110 GCF_003838035.1 Desulfonatronospira sp. MSAO_Bac3
CATGTTCCGAAAATACCTGAAAACAGTACAGCCATGTACAGCTTCCTGTTTTATGCCATTCCTGGAATACCATATTCCGGAAAGAACTATATTCTGCCCCTGGCCGGCGTTCCCTTCAGCTATTGTGTTTTGATGAACAGTATTGTTCAGGCGCCTCAGGGGATACCGTTTATTGTTCTTGGAAGATCGGCTACTGCAATGGATCCGACGCTTTTATATATCGCTCTGGCCATGTTCATGGTTATTTTTGTCCTTTTGCGATGGGTAAAAAGAAAATACTGGGATGTATCTATTTAGCTTTACATGGGCACTGCCAGATCCAGTCCTCATGCCGCATGCAACTGGCTAAGCTGTTACGATTTTTCTGGGAAGGTGTGGATGAAAGGACTAATTTTTCCGTAAGGGAAGCAAAAAAAGGTGTGGAAAAAGAGTTTTCTTTGAGAAGTATTTTTTACTGGTTCAACAGGTGGGGTATGCTTGCCTGATTTATGTATAACCATCTGAAATATTTTATGATTGGCGGAGAGGGTGGGATTCGAACCCACGTGCCCCGGTTAAGGGACAACCCGGTTTCGAGCCGGGCGCGTTACAGCCGGACTTCGCTACCTCTCCGCTATAGCAGGGCAGACGTCAGAGATCAGAGGTCAGGGAACAGTGAATCACGGTTGCCGTGTGACCGGCAGAAAAATAACATAACCATTCAGCTGTTTGTCACTTCTTGCACCGGCAATCTGTGTGCGTTATTTTGCTGAAACTACCAGACCAGCCAGCAGAGCTCAAGGGCTTCTTTTGTCGCGGAAAAAATTCTGCAGAAGCTCAAGGCACTCGTCTTTCAGGATATTTTCAACTATCCAGAATTTATGACTAAGCCAGACAAAGTCAAGGATGTCTGGTCTGGAAAAAAGTGCACCGGCTCCAGGATCGCGCGGTCCATAGACCAGGCCGTCTATTCTGGCCTGGGCTATTGCCCCCAGGCACATGAGGCATGGCTCCAGGGTTACCGCCAGGACGGTCCCGGGCAGGCGGTAGTTGCCCCTGGCCTGCCCTGCCCGGCGCAGGGCGATAATTTCTGCGTGGGCTGTGGGGTCGTTTAGTTCTATGCACCGGTTGCTTCCCCCGGCCAGGATCTCGCCGGTGCCGGCATCCGCCAGTACAGCCCCCACCGGTACTTCTCCCCGGCTCCTGGCTTTCCCGGCTTCTTTCAGGGCCTCTTGCATGAGAACACGCCACTGTTCCTGAGAGCCGGCAGCAGATGTTGAAGAGCAGGAGTTCAAGGCATTATTTGCAGCCATACCATGAAAATTGCAAAATGCTGGGTCAGCAAGAGTGCAGGTATTCGATGCCCCTGGCCAGGATCTCGGTTCCCAGGATGTCCTGTTCTCCTCTGGTCCAGCCGGGGTGGTTGGTGGGGTGGTTGTACGCCTCGGGATGAGGCATAAGGCCCAGGATGCGGCCCTGGGGGTCGGTAAGTCCGGCAATGGCCGAGGGCGACCCGTTGGGATTGTATGGGTACTCCTGAGTGGGACCTCTGGTATCTGGATGGATGTACTTAAGGGCTACCAGGTTGTTTTCTTCCAGGCTGTTCAGCATGGTTTCATCCCTGCATACCAGCTTGCCTTCTCCGTGTCGTACGGGAAGATACAGCCTGTCCAGGCCCCGGGTGAAAACGCATGGAGAACCGGGGTTGCACCCCAGATGTACCCAGCGGTCCTCAAACCTGGAGGAATCGTTGTGGGTCAGGCTGACCTGGCGTTGAAAATAGGCCCGGTCCATGGCCGGCAAAAGTCCCAGCTTGACCAGCAGCTGAAACCCGTTGCAGATGCCCAGGATCAGTCCTCCATCGGTGTAAAACTCTTCCAGGTCCCTGATGATCTGACGACCGCTTTCAGTGCTGGAATACATCCATCGCAGGGCCGCGGCCTGGGCCGCTCCCAGGTCGTCCCCGTCCAGGAACCCTCCTGGAAATATCAGGAGATTGTAGTCCCGGATATTTTCCTTTTCAGATGTCAGATCGGAAAAAAAGCATATGCTCACCCGGTCTGCTCCGGCCTGCCTGGCTGCATAGGCGGTTTCACCGTGGCAGTTGGTTCCATGACCTGTGACCACCAGCACTTTTGCCTGACTCATGATGGTTCCTTTTCCTGCATGGCTGGTGAGTCCGTGTTATGTTCTTGCAGCAAGGCGTCTGCGCTCTCCTCGTCCAGGGGCTTGGAGAAATGGTAGCCCTGTCCCAGGTTGCAGTTGAGTTCCTGAAGAAGCTTCACCTGTTCCCAGGTTTCGATTCCCTCGGCCACGGCCTTGATGCCCAGGCTCTGGGTCATGGCCAGAATGGCCCGCACCAGTTCCTGTCCGCTCTGAGTCTCCATGGTGTTTATAAAGGAGCGGTCAATCTTGAGGTTGTCTATGGGAAACTTCTGCAGATAGTTGAGGGAGGAATACCCGGTACCAAAATCGTCTATGGACAGCCTGGCTCCCAGTTTTTTGATTTTGTTCAGGGTGTTGATGGATTCTTCGGCATCGCCCATGACCACGCTTTCGGTAAGTTCCAGGTTGATGTGCAGAGGGGATATGCTGTTTTTTCTGAAAGTATTTTCCAGGACATTGATCAGGTTCTTGTCCTTGAACTGCACTCCGGACAGATTGATGTTCATGGTCAGCTCCCGGCCGCCTTTGTTCCACTTCCGGGCCTGCCTGCAGGCGGTATCCAGTATCCATTCCCCCAGGGGATTTATAAGTTCTGTTTCTTCTGCAATGGGAATGAATACATTGGGGGGGACCATCCCCTTTTCGGGGTGAATCCAGCGGATAAGGGCCTCAAACCCGGTGATCCTGAGGTCGGCCAGATTGTATATGGGCTGGTAGTAAAGGACGAATTCCTTCTGCTGTATGGCTTTACGCAGCTCCGTCTCCAGTTGCAGAAGGTCGGAAACCTGGGCATGCATTTGAGGGTCAAACACGACATAGTTGCCAGGTCCTGTGGATTTGGCCCGGTGCAGGGCCGTGTCCGCGTCCCTGAATATTTCTTCAGGCTCGCTGTAATCCTGGGATGAGACCACGATGCCCATGGAGCAGGTGGTGTAGATCTCGTTGCCGGCTATTTCAAAAGGTTCGACGAACTGGTCCTTGATTTTTTCAGCCCTGAGGGCGGCTTCGGGCAGATCCTCGGCCTCAATGAGCAGGCCGAAGTCGTCTCCGCCGAAGTGGGCCACAGTGTCTCTTTTCTTTACTCCCCGCTCCAGCCTTTTGGCCATAAGGGAAATAAGTTCGTCGCCTTTCTGGTGCCCCAGACTGTCGTTGACCAGTTTGAAGCGGTCCAGGTCGATAAAGATCACCGCGAAAAAATATCCCTGGTCTTCCTGCCTGGTCTGGATGGATTTTTTCAGCCTGTTTTTGAAAAGCTCGCTGTTGGGAAGGCCGGTCAAGGAATTGTAAAAGGTGCGTTGTCTGAGCTCCTCCTCCACCCGGCGTTTGTCCGTGAGGTCAAAAATGGATATCACCAGAGAGTTCCATTCGGGAATGGCTGCTACCTTGTAGTAAAGATGAAGTTTTTTTTCTTCCCTGGTCAGCCCTTTGATTTCGAATTCGGCTGGAGCAGTGCCGGCATCCTGGCGGCTTGTGTCGAAGTATTTCCTGGCTCTTTCATGGTCATCGGGGTGAACAAAATTGAGGAAGTGCAGGCTGTTTTCCACCTCCTGTCTGGTATAGCCGATGAGATCGCAAAATTCTTTGTTGGCCATGGTCAACAGGCCGCTTTCGGTATCTACCAGCAGCATGGCGCTTTTGGAGGTTTCAAAAAGAGTTCTGTACTTCTTTTCAGATTCCTGGAGCTGCCGGGTACGTTTTTCCACCAGCTCTTCCAGTTCCTGGGTGTATTTTTTGATTTCTATGGCCTGATTGCGCAGGGTCAGGTGGATATTTATCCTGGAGAGCAGTTCGTTGCGGTCAAAGGGTTTGTCCACAAAGTCCATCCCCCCGGCTTCCAGACCCTGGGCCTTGACCTTGGGGTCATTAACCGCGGAGATGAAAATTACCGGTACTTCCTTAGTGTCCGGGCGCTCTTTGAGACGTCTGCATACTTCTATTCCGTCTATGCCCTCCATCATTAGATCCAGAAGCACCAGGTCGGTCTCGGAGGAGGCAAGCTCCAAGGCCTGATAACCGTCTTCAGCTTCCAGGATCTCGGCCCGGGAGGCAAGAAACTTGCGCAACATGGACCTGTTGATGAGCTCGTCATCAACTACGAGTATCTTGGGTGTGTTTTCCTGCATTTGTGTATCGTCATTCGACATGATTACTTGCGAGCTATCCGTTGCTTGGAGATTAGTTACCTCTGAAATTTAAATTTTTCAACCATATTTTGCAGCTCCTCGGCCATCTCCGAAAGGGACTGCGAACTCTGCTTCAGAGTGGAACTGCTCTGGCTGATGGAATTGGATGATTCACTGAGCCTGGATATGTCCCGGGTCATATCCTGGGATACACTGGAAGCCTGGGCCACGTTTTCGTTGACCTCCTGAATTCCGCTGGAGGCCTGGCCGACGTTTTCGGCAATATCCCGGGTGGTCTGGGTTTGCTCCTGAACCGCCGCAGCCACGCTGTCCACGAACTCGTTTACTTCCCGGATCACCTGCATCACCATATCGATCTCCTGGGTAGTGTCGCTCGTGGAAGCCTGGATATGCTCGACCTTCTGCTTGATTTCTTCAGTGGCCTTTCCGGTCTGGTCGGCCAGTTCCTTTATTTCGTTGGCCACCACGGCAAAGCCCTTGCCGGCCTCGCCGGCCCGGGCCGCCTCAATGGTGGCGTTTAAAGCCAGAAGGTTGGTCTGGGAGGATATCTGGGTGATGGTTTCTGAGACCTTGCCGATTTCCTGGGCGGCGTCCTTGAGAAGCTTTACCCTGTCCGAGGCGCTCTGGGCCTGGTCCACGGCTTTGCCGGTTATGTTTCTGGCCTGGTCTGCATTTCCGGAAATTTCCGACAGGGTGGAGCTCATTTCCTCGGCAGCGGTAGCCACTGTGGATACATTGGTGGAGGCCTGCTCCATGGCCGCAGCCACAGAGTTCATGTTGGTGCTGGTTTCCTCGGAAGCAGAAGCGACTGTGTTGGAGCGCCCGGACATTTCCATGGACTCATCGGACAGCTTGCTGGAAACCTGGTCCAGGCTCCGGGCCGATTCCAGCAGGGACTGAGCCTTCTGGGCTATGCCCATGAGCATCTGGCGCAGGTTGGCGCTCATTTGGCCCAGGTCGTTTATCATGTTGCCGAATTCATCGCGTTTAGAGCTGTCTATGTCCCGGCTCAGGTCCCCGGAAGAGATCTTGCGCAGGAAATCCCCGGCCATGGACAGTGGTCGAACGATGCTGAATTTTATCATGATATATATGATTGTGCCAAGCACCGCCAGGATGGCCGCTGTCCAGAGGGCCATGTTCATCTGGGCCCTCTGGATGGCCTGATTGGTTTCGTCCAGGGAGGTGGTTATGACAAAGGCACCGTGAACCTCGCCAACCTTCCAGCCTTCCTTGGTGCCGCCCACAGGGTCTTCTTCGCCCGCAGGGTCCCCGTGACAGGCCATGCAGTCCTGGGTCAGCTGGATGGCCCGGAAATAGCGAATTTCATCCCGGGTTATGAGCACCTTCTCTTCCTGATATTCTTCCTGGAAATCTTCAAGAACTTCGCGCTCAATCTTATCGGGCTCGTTGTCCGGATTGCGCGGCTCAATCTTGGGCACCCGGAAGTTGTACCCGGCTTCATCAGCGTTTTCCCTGGCCACGTTCATGGCGGTGACAATGGGCACAGCCTCCAGGATTTCTTCTCTGGTTTCCAGTTCGTCAAAGGGCCTGATTATGCCCATGGTCAGCTTGTTGGCCATGTCTTCGCGGGTGGCTTCGGCCATGACAGTGATGGCCCGGCTGGTGTCCACGATGGACTCATGGGCATTCTGCCGCACCTGGGAAATCTGCATATAGGCGAATATCAGCGCCACCACTATGGGCGCGGACAGGGAAATTGCCAGTATTTTCCACTTGATGCTCAGATTTTTCCAGGACATTTTTTGCTCCCTGATGAGACTGCAGAGTCGGAGATGTTTGTTTAAATGTTAGCTAAAATTAGATCTTCTTCCAGAAACAAGCATACAGGTTCCGGTGAACGGTGGAAATTTCTCTCTGACAGGAAGATGGGCAATATGCAAATAATATTTTACCGGGAGTATGTTGCTATGCGAAAAAAATGTTCTGTGTATAAGGGGGGCTATTGTTTTTGTTGGTTCTGGTCGATAAGTTAAGTATTGATGAAAAATCAATATTGGAGTATGGCGTTTTTCAAGCAGGTCGTCTATGCAGGCGATGTCAGTTCAGCACTGCTCGTCTGGTCAGGCGGAGACTGCGTAAACACGCTTATTGCCGGGAGGTGCTTTATATGCAGGGGGAAGAAAACCAGTTGGTTCTCACGATTGATCAGAATATTGTTTCAGCCAACGCCAAGGAGATCAAGGAAAAGCTAAAGGAGTCCATCCCGCAGGAGTCCGGGACCCTGGTAGTTGACCTGGGGCAGGTGGACCAGGTGGATTCCATCGGCGTTGGCGTACTTATCGCCACATTTAATTCTCTCAAGAAGGAAGGCAAGGGGTTTAAGCTGGTGAACGTCGACGACAACCTCTACAACCTTTTTCAGGTCATGCGTCTGAATAAACATTTCGAGATTGAGGGTAAAAATTGATTTGGGGATTTAGGGATTTAGGGATTTAGGAATTCAGGGATTGGGGGATTTAGGGATTGGGAATTTAGGGATTGGGGAATTTAGGGATTGGGGATTGGAAGGGATTTCGGATCATTAAAAAATAGGCCGGCCCGGACAGAAATATCAATGGCGGACAATTGCACAGGCCGGGGAAAATATTTCACTGATAATCCGTATACGTCAACGGTAAAATCAGAACAACTGCCGAAAGCACATTCCGGCAGAATATCAGGCAGCAGAATGCCGCAAGAGGTGAAGATCAATGGATGATGAAACCCTGCAAATGTATGTGGAGGAATCCAGGGAACACCTGGAGGACATTGAAAGCGATCTTTTAAAGATCGAGGAGGCCGGAGAAGATGTCGACCTGGACCTGGTGAACAAGGTTTTCCGGGCGGCGCACTCCATGAAGGGCGGAGCGGGTTTTCTGGGCCTGATCAACCTTAAGGAACTGGCCCACAAGATAGAAAATGTCCTGGACATGATCCGCAACATGGAGCTCACCCCCAACCCGGAAATTGTCAACATAATTCTGCTGGCCTTTGATCGTCTGCGGGAGATGGTGGAAAATATCCATGAAAGTGAAGATATGGATATTGCCGAACATGTAACCGCTCTCACCGGCATAACTACTTCCGCCCTGGACGACGACGAGAAGGATACAGTTATCAGGGAAGTATCCATCAATGATCATTCCGGCCGCGAGATATTCAGAATACCGGAGTACGATTTCAACCAGGCCCGCAAAGGGGGCAAGTTCGTCTATCTTCTGGAGTTCGACCTGATTCACGATGTGCATCAGAAAGACAAAAAGCCTCTGGATCTGGTCAAGGATATGCAGTCCACAGGAGCTATCCTGGACCTCAAGGTGGACCTGGAAGCTGTAGGCAGCCTGGACGATGACAGCTTCAGCAACAAGATCCCGCTTTTTATACTTTTTTCCTCCATAATCGAACCGGACATCATCAACAGCCTTTTTGAGGTGCCTTCAGAGCGGATAATCCAGGTCCAGGCCCAGGAAATCCAGGAAAAACCCCCGGCTGCTGAACAGCCTCAAGATCAGGAGCAGATCCCCGAGGAAACCGTAGAAGAGGAGCCGGACTCCTCCTATGATCTGAACCTGGAAGGCCTGGAAGCAGAACCCGGACAGGATGAGGATCAACAGGAGGAAGATAAGGAGGAAGACAAGGCCCGGGAGACGGAAGTTGAGCCGGAGCCAGAGGCTCCGCCACCTCCAGATCCTCAGGGGGAAAAGCCAGCACCACCCCAAGCTGAACAAAAAGAAAAAAGCCAGGCCAGGCCGCAAAAGACCCAGCCGGACAAGGATAAAAAGCCACAGGACAAGCAGGCTGCTCAGGCTCAGACCTCG
>NZ_QYZY01000203.1:0-2496 GCF_003838035.1 Desulfonatronospira sp. MSAO_Bac3
AAAGCGCAACCAGGAAGTCCGCAGAGGTGAGATATGTGAAATAAGCTCCCCGGAAAGCCGGGTAAAAGTGTTGGTCATCCCCACCAACGAAGAACTGGAAATAGCCACCCAAACTGCACAAGTCCTGTCCAGTTGAAAGGTCAAACGTGAACCAGCAATCATAGAGGTACAAAATGCAAAATGAAATGGTGGAAACCTTTACTGCCAAAGCCAAGGCTGTATCTGCCGAAGTCCGGCATATCAAAAGCATGCAGGAGGCCTTCGACTATACGGTCAATACCTGCGTGGACAAGGAAGCCTGTCAGTTTCTCATGGCCGGCTGTGAGCTGCCGGTCTCTGACGAGGCCCAGCAGCTGTGTGAAATTAAGCCTGGAGAAAAAGTTATCGCTGCCCCGGCCCTGGACGACAAGAACCTTTCCGGGCTTACCTCCCAGGCGGAAAAACAGGGCATTACCACCATTACCAGTGAGCTACGCCGCTACCTGGGGGGTATAGATATCGGTCTGGCTGTGGCTGATCTGGGACTGGCGGAAACCGGCACCCTGGTACTTAAATCAGCCTCCGAGGACCTGAGGCTGGCCACCATGATCTGTGAGATAAATGTCATGGTTCTGCCTCTGTCCCGCATGCGCCAGGGCTCTTATGACGCCGAAAAAGAACTCTCGGAAATGCTGAGAGACGGGGCCAACTACCTGTCCTTTATCACCGGAGCCAGCCGCACCGCCGACATAGAAAGAGTACTGGCCCTTGGTGTGCACGGCCCCCTGGAACTTCACATATTGCTTTTGGAGGATGCCTGATGCTTAACGCAGACAATCTGAAAGACTACCTGAAAGAAATTGAAGAGCAACTGCAAAACGATTTTCAGCGCAAGACCCTGGATACTTTTGCAGTGGCCTACCGTACAGGACGGGCCAATGCCTTCGCCGGAATGGATATAGACTCACTGGTAAAGGAAATAGCCGAGGCCAAGGACTCCTCCCTGTCCCGCATGGACGCCTTGTACAAGGAGTTCAAGAAAAACGCCGAGGCTCTGGGGGTAAAGGTTCATCTGGCCAAGGATCCCAAAGAGGCCAACGAGATAATCGCCTCCATAGCCAAAGAAAACAACTGCAAAAATATTGTCAAAGCCAAGTCCATGACCGCCGAGGAAATCCATGTCAACACCCACCTGGAAAAGGAGGGGTACAGGATTGTGGAGACCGACCTGGGGGAATGGATAATCCAGCTTCGAAACGAGCCTCCTTCGCACATGGTCCTGCCGGCCATTCACCTTTCCAGATACCAGGTTGCAGACCTTTTTGAGGGAGTGACCAAGAAAAAGCAGGACACGGATGTACACAAGCTGGTCAAGGTGGCCAGGCGGGAACTGCGCAAGGAATACGCCTATGCCGACATGGGCATTACCGGAGCCAACTTCGCCATATCCGAAACCGCCACCCTGGGCATGATAACCAACGAAGGCAACGGACGTCTGGTGACCACCCTGCCCCGGGTGCACGTGGCCCTGGTGGGCCTGGAAAAACTGGCTCCCAAGCTAAGAGACGCCCTGCGCCTTTTAAAGGCCCTGCCCCGCAATGCCACCGGCCAGCAGATAACCTCGTATGTCAGCTGGATCACCGGTCCCAATGAATGTAAAAGCGCACCGGATAACAAAAAGGTCATGCACGTGGTCTTTCTGGACAATGGCCGGCGCAAACTGTCCACGGACAGGAATTTCTCCCAGATCCTGCGCTGCATCCGCTGCGGTGCCTGCGCCAATGTCTGTCCGGTGTACCGCCTGGTGGGCGGGCACAAGTACGGATACGTATACATCGGAGCCATCGGCCTGGTGGCCACATACTTTTTCCACGGCAAGGACAAGGCCAGACTTTTGGTGCAGAACTGCGTAAACTGCGGAGCCTGCAAGGAAATATGCGCTGCCGGAATCGACCTGCCAAGACTTATCAAAGACATTCACGCCCGGATCCAGGACGAGGATGGTCATCCCCCCAGGTCCAAGCTTCTGGGCATGGTCATGAAAAACCGCCGCCTTTTTCATTCGCTGCTTAAAAACATGCGCTTCGCCCAGCTGCCCTTTGCAGACACCGAGGCCAGATACGTGCGGCACCTGCCCTCCATCTTCATGAAGGACCAGGATTTCCGCAAATTGCCGGTCATAGCCTCAAAACCCTTCCGGGACCGCTGGGAGGATTTAAAGCCCAGAGTGACCCAGCCCCGGAAAAAGGTCGCCCTGTTCTCCGGCTGCGCCGTGGATTTT
Organism: Desulfonatronospira sp. MSAO_Bac3; assembly: GCF_003838035.1. Taxonomy (NCBI): domain Bacteria; kingdom Pseudomonadati; phylum Thermodesulfobacteriota; class Desulfovibrionia; order Desulfovibrionales; family Desulfonatronovibrionaceae; genus Desulfonatronospira; species Desulfonatronospira sp. MSAO_Bac3. The sequence continues at coordinate 2,261 of NZ_QYZY01000203.1, forward strand.
ATTTACCCGGAACAGATGGAGGCTGCCTCGAAAATCCTGTCCAAGGGCCGGGGCATTGCCCAGGAGCACCCAATGGATCAGACCTGTTGCGGACTGCCCGCCCTGATGATGGGCGAGAAAAAGGCCGCCAGGGAAGTGGCCAGGCAGAACCTGGAGGCCATAAACCCCGACGATTTCGACCATATCATCACCCTGTGCGCTTCATGTGCCTCGCACCTGAAGCACGGCTACACAAA